>JAIPJH010000001.1 GCA_021734245.1 Candidatus Cloacimonadota bacterium
TCTCGTTTTGCTTAATGCTGCGGTCTAATCGCACCTGTACGCTCGCTCCGCTTCGCTTAACATGTGCTTCCACGATTGTCTCACTAACTTGAGCAAGCTCAAGTAGGTGATCCGCACGTGGCACGCCCGCAGCATTATATCGCATCCAAAGAATAAAAAAGTTGATTTAAAGATTAAGTTCTAAAAGATCGTTTATGAATATGATAGAAAATTAATTGGAGGTTTTATGGACCAAAGAATATTTATTATTTTTGCTTTCTGTTTTTTACTTTTTGCTTTTACCTTATCCGCTCAGCCCGACTGGATACAACATTACGAACCATTTCAAATACCTATTATGGATTACAGTTACGATTCCGGTAACATTAAAGTTTTGGATGACGGCTGCTTCGTAGTAAACGGAACCTGTGCCGAAAGTGATGATATAATCGGCTGGTACAGCGAATTTGGGTTTCTTATCAAGTTTGATCCCAATGGCAACATAATCTGGGCAAAAAAAAGATTCTTTAGATTATAATCCTGAGATATGGGAGCACCAATCTGCAACCTTTGCCGTATTGCCGGATGATGGTTTTGTTTCAGCAGGCAGTGTCGGTTTGATGTTCAGGTTGACAGTTCTAATCCAAAGAGAGTAGTTTCCATCACGGTTGAGAAAACCGGCAAGCCATCAGCGTTCAACGGTGTTTATGAAAGGTGAAGACGGTATTGTTCATGAATTGAGAGTGAATGGTAAACCGGAAAAATGCCACAATGAAATATATCAGAAATTAAATCTCAAGTTCAAATTTAATCGGAAATATCATGATGTGAAAGTAAGAATGTAGTGCCCAAACAAAAAAGCCACCCTTGCAAAATAAGAACTTAGAGGCATTTTGCCGAAACTTGAGCTAAGAAACCTTGAAAAGGTTTATAAGGAAATATCATCCTCGTAAACCTTTTCAAGGTTAGCAAAAAAGCCCCCGAAAATCGAGGGCTTAGATATTTTAAGATATTAGTTAAATTAAACAATACCTTGATCGATCATTGAGTCTGCTACTTTGATGAAACCGGCTATATTAGCGCCTTTAACGTAATCTACGAAGTCACCGTCTGTACCATACTTCACACATTGTTCATGAATTGCGATCATGATGTTGTGCAGTCTTTCATCAACTTCTTCTCTTGTCCAGCTTAAGCGCAGGCTGTTCTGGCTCATTTCCAGTCCTGAAGTTGCTACGCCGCCAGCGTTTGCAGCTTTTCCCGGTCCGTACAGAATTTTAGCTTTCTGTAATACTTCCACACCTTCTGGAACTGTAGGCATATTAGCACCTTCGGAAAGAACTTTACATCCTGCAGCCACGAGAGCTTTGGCATGAGCTTCGCTGATTTCGTTCTGAGTAGCACTTGGCAGAGCAACATCAACTTTCTTGATCTCGTTTCCAACCAGATCCCAAACAGATTTTCCTGCATAATATTTTGCATTAGGATATTTTTCTACATATTCACTGATACGTGCACGCTTCACGTTTTTCAGTTCCATAATGTAGGCAAGTTTTTCAGTATCGATTCCGTCTTCGTCTACAATAGAACCAGAAGAATCGCAAAGTGTGATAACTTTTCCGCCATAGAAATTAACTTTTTCTGTACAATATTGAGCAACATTTCCAGCACCGGAAACAACACATGTTTTTCCAGCCCATTCGATGTCTTTGGTTTTCATCATTTCATTGGCAAAATAAACTTGGCCATAACCAGTAGCTTCTGGTCTGATCAAGCTTCCGCCCCAATTGAGAGCTTTTCCTGTAAGAACACCGGTAAACTCGTTACGAAGACGTTTGTACTGACCGAACATGTAACCGATTTCTCTTCCACCAACACCGATATCACCGGCTGGAACGTCTGTGTTTGGTCCAATGTGGCGTTGTAATTCTGTCATGAAGCTTTGGCAGAAACGCATAACTTCGTTGTCTGATTTTCCTTTTGGATCGAAGTTTGATCCACCTTTCCCACCACCCATAGGAAGTGTAGTCAGGCTGTTTTTAAATACTTGTTCAAAACCGAGGAATTTCAGAATACTGAGATTTACACTCGGATGAAAACGCAGTCCACCTTTGTAAGGACCAATTGCACTATTAAACTCAACACGGAATCCACGATTTACCTGAACCTCACCATTATCACGAACCCAAGGTACGCGGAACATGATAACTCTTTCCGGCTCTATCAATCTTTCTAAAACTTTTGCTTCTTTGTAAACCGGATTTGAATCATAAACAGGCCAAATAGATTCAACTACTTCTGTTACAGCCTGCATGAATTCAGGTTGTGCTGGATTTTTCGCTGCAACGTTTGCTAAAAATTCTTTCATTGTCATAAGAACCATCCTCTCATTTTTTAATTATGCGGAAATCTTAAAAACAAAGCTTATATGTCAAGGTTTTATAAAAAAATTTTCGGGAAGTTTTATGTAATCTCACACTGCATTTATTTGCTTGTTACACATACATTACTTTGTGATTATAGCATTTCCTGTTCTGCCGTCTATCTGAACTGAAATCGGTTGTTTCAATTTTACGCGTGAAACATAATTTCTTTTATTTTGAGCAGATTGGGAAAGAAGCCAGTTCCAGTCAATTTTATCGTTTTCAGAAGTGTGGGAAACCGTGAAATAAGCTACATTCATAGCCACCAGATTGTGGAAAAAATGACTTCCCTGAGAAGCTTCTACAGTGAAATTTTTCAAGCTTGTTTCCACGATAACTCTGGCTTTGTTTATTTGCTCCCAGCGTACTGGAATTCCCAGGAAACGATCGCTTGTTCCCCATCTTCCTGGTCCAATTAAAATATATTCCCGGTTTTCCTTCTGCATAAGCTTGTTCAATTCAAAAATTTCATCTGCAATTTTGAGTGTTTGTGTGTTATCAAATTTGAGTGGATTTACAAAAATTATGTCTTCGATGTTTTCGATGATACCATTCCCCATTCCTTTGGATGTGAATAATAGCAGATCATCACGATTGATATCTTCGATCTCCACGTGAACATTTTCTTTATTTACTGTTAGTGGACGTATCTGCAAAAGACTGAAAAGAGTGTTGTTATCTTCATCACGATCGACAGCAAATTCAATCTCGACTGGAATTCCAAACGAAATTTCACCGATCTGCAGAAGATCCTGCAGAATTTCCGGAATCGGCATCTTACCGTAATGGATCTGATTTCTAAAAGTAATCATGCGAGCTCCCTGCATGAATTCACCATCTACAAAACGCAGATGCTGATGATCCCACAATGAAGTAAGTTCTTTGAAATCTTTTTCTTTCATTTCGCTGGTAATATCGATCTTTTTGATGAATGAATCTTCATCTTGTGTTGCTCCCTGTTCAAATACATTCAAATTTACTGCATAGAAATATTGTTGATTGTTGGCAACGATCTCTTCCGCCTTCATCAGATCGATGCGAGGATAAGTAGGACAAAAACGCATAACTCTCTCACCATCGACTACAGAGCGACCCAATCCAATCGCCAGGGCGGCAATTCCATCCTGATGTTTTGTATCGAAAGATGGATAAAAGTTGTAAGATTGTGCAGCACCACTGAAAAGTGGAAAAAAAAGTTCATCTTTGGTTTTGTGTCCGACTATTTCCTGAATGATAACAGCCATTTTTTCTTCTTCTACTTTGTAATGAATGCTTTCAATGTAGTTCCTGGCTTTGGAAATGAAGACAGAAGAAAAAACAAGCTTAATCGCATCCGAGAGATGCTTTATCCTCATATCAATTTCAGGATGATTATTGGGCAGCATAAAAGTGTCATAAACGCCTGCAAATGGTTGAGACTGGGAGTCTTCCAGCAATCCTGATGAGCGAACGGTGATGGGATAATTCACTTTCTGCAGAAAACGGCGCAATATGTAGGTAAGGTTGTCAGAAAGCTCCGATTCGATGAATCTATCTTTGATCTCATCATCGGTTTTATCATTTACCCATTCACTCAGATCGTTGGATTCGATGAAATCATCAAATTCCCGGGTTCCTATTATGAAAGTTTTGGGAACTCTTACTTTTACATTTTCATATTTTGTATCGTATTCAACAGAAGTGATCAAATAATTCAAAAAAGAAAGCCCTCTACCCTTTCCTCCAAAAGAACCTTCTGCCAGAGAAACAACACTTCCCTCAATATCCAGATACTGCGGATCGAAGTTGATGATCTTTCCTTTGTTGCGGATTTTTCGAGCTTGGATAAAAGTATTCAGAAGCAAACTGCGTATTTCATCAGCACTATTAAAATCATCTACTTTTATCGCTTTTAATTTGCGAGCATAATGGAACTCGCTGTGAGCAGCCAGCCAGGAAGAAAAGTGATTTCGTTTGCCATGATACAACAAAGATTCGTCGGGAATTTCAGCCAGTTTTTCTTCAAAATCTTCCAAAGAAGTAGCTCGATTAATCTCATTTCCCTGCTTGTCTCTAAAGATGAAATCGCCAAATCCCAGATTTTCCACAATAAATCTGCTGAGATTATTAAGTAATTTTTTTGAATTCTTATGTAGAAAATATACATCGAACTTTTTTGCGACTTCTGCATTTTTAATATCAGAAGATTGCAGAATTATGGGACAATCTCTACCGCTTTTTTTTACGTATTCGATCAATTTTATTCCAGCTTTGGGATCGAGTACATTATTACAAGAATATTTCGTATCGGAAATGATGGCACTTACGAAATCACGATATCGTTCATAAGTTTCGATAGCTTCTTCAAAAGAATGACACAAAAGCACTTTGGGCCGGGCACGCATTCTCTGTCGTTTATTTACTTCGTTCAGCTCTTCTCCGATCAACCTTTGCGTCTGCTTTAGAATTACAGAATAAAGCACTGGATGGAATTTGGAATAATATTGAATTGAATCCTCTACCAGAAGCACCACACGAACATGACCTATTTCGGTATCGTTGGCTACATTCCATTTATCTTCCAGATATTTTACCATGGAAAGAAATATTTTACTGTCTCCATGCCAGATGAAAACATTTTCAATATTCTGCATTTTTTCACTGTTCTTATCGATCAAACCAAGATCGCTGGCTACGTTCAAAAGTAGAAGTACGGGCAGATCAGGATAGAGCTTTTTGATCTCATCACTAAGTTCAAAAGGAGAAACCTCTCCAATTCGCATCATTGTGATGACCAGATCATACTTTTTTTTCTTCAGCATTTCGATGGCTTTCTGGCCGGTTGGAACGCTGGTAACTCTTGGTGCGGTACTCAAATTCAGCTGCATATATTCGCCATGCAGTTGCTCCGATAATCTGCCATCCTGCTCAAAAATATAAGCATCGTAAAAAGTGGAAACAAGCAGGATATTTTTTATCTTTTTCTGCATCAATTCATGAAAAGCATCATCACCGTATTTGAACTGGTTAAATTTCACATTCAATTCATCTAAATTCATCACATTCCTCATCTAAATAATTATAGTTTTTAAATATTCTAGATTTATCACACTGTCAAGTATTGAAAAATGATTCGATCACATAAACTTCGCAATTGTTTTCTGATCATGTAGTTAGCTCGTATCCTCTCGCTTTTAGCTTGACACAAAGTTCAAACTGAGGATTCTTTTCCAAAATTTAAATTAGGATTTTTTATGAATAGATATTTTGTTCTTTCGTTTTTATTGGTTATATTTGTGTCATTATCCTTAAATTCCCAAGGCATTAGTTACAAACCCACTAATGAATCTTACGATCTAAACTGGGAAAAACCAGATCTTAGAAGTCAAACTCATCAATCAATATTATATGAGCATTCTGAGGAATTCAATTATTTCGAAGCTGTAAATGATAGTTCTTATTTTGCTTTAACGAACTCTTCAACTTTTAAAAACGCAGTAGTAAAACTTTTTACAGAGAAAAGAAATAACTCCAGATTCTATTTTAGAAAAAAGCAATTCCCAAATTATTTTGATGAAAAACCACTGACAACAAAATTGGAAGTGAAACTTTACTGCGGAAATGATTTCGCCGGAAATGATGAAGACAGATATTTTTTCCCTTATTACGGTTTTAATTTAAATGGTTATCTCACCAGGAGATTCCTGTTTTATGCAGATTTCTGGTCTGGGCATTATTTTGGTGATAGAGATTTTGCAGAGCAGGCAGAACTTATAAATAGTTGGACACAGAATTCCGATGACGGAAAGCAAATATTTTTGGATAATGCCCGCGGAAAAATGCTATATTATCCAATGGATTTCTGGTCAGTAGCAATCGGTAGAGGAAAATATGAGATCGGGAATAATATTGGCGGTAGTATTATTCTAAGTGATAATTGTGTTGATTATGGTTATTTTTCCACCAAATTTGATTTTGAAAAATTCTATGTACATTTTCTGCATGGATCCTTGATTGCAGACAGCACTCTTACCGGCGAGAAAGACTATCCAGACAAGTATCTTGCTACTCATAAATTTGGCTGGAAGCCTTCCCAAAAATTAGAATTATTCTGGGGAGAGCATGTTGTTTATGGTGCTCAAGCCATAAACCCTAGTTATTTGATCCCTTTCACATATTGGCGTGGAACAGAACACAATCTTTCCGATCGAGATAATGTATTAATCTATTTTGGAACAAATTATACTAGTAATAAATCACTGTTCTATTTTAATTACATTTTTGATGAATTATCGTTTTCCAAACTTACTGAAAGTTCATGGATGAATAAATATGCTATTCAAACCGGAATTTCAACATACCTGTCAGATACTATCAGGCTGACTGGTGAATTCACTGCTGTTCGACCCTGGATTTATACACATGAATCTTTACATGGCAAATTCTCAAATTATGGAAGAAGTCTTGGCTTTCCGGATGGAACAAATCTTATTCAGTATGCTATGGAATGCAGCTGGAATATCAAGGATAATTTGAATATAGTAACTCATGCTTCTTATACAAGACAGGGCAGTGTGGGAAACAACTTTGCAATAAATTATAATGACAGACCCAGCGATACTGTACATTGGCTGGAAGGAAGTATAACCGATACAGCAAAAACTATTTTGATTGTTGACTGGCAGCCATTATCGCATCATCGTTTTAGAACCAGTTTGATCTCCACCAGAATCGCTGAAAATGATATTGAGCATGAATTGATGCTGAGTTATCAAGTGCAATATTAAGAAAATATTATGCAGAGACTCTTGAAAAATCGTCTTTTCTTTTACTTCAAGATAGTTGTAACGATTATTATCCTGTATTTCGTGTTTCGAAAGATCGATTTAGTTGTTCTAATTAATTCCTTTAAGCAGATTTCACTTCCTGTTATATTGGCAATGTTCATCACCACAGTTATCAAGATCTATATAGAATACAAGAACTGGGGACATTATCTTTCCATAAATCCTGACTATAAATTACGTCCTCGAGATATATTTAAATCTCACATGATCGGTCATTCTCTTAGTTTGATTATTCCCGGTGGTTTGGGAGTAGCCGGAAAAGTTTTCTTCTTGGATAATTCCAAAGGTCACACTTTTATGTCTTTGGGAGTAGAAAAATTTTTCCAAATTTGGATAAATCTGCTTTTTGCCAGTTTTGCTGCTATTTTCTATTTCAGGAAAATGAATATTCTTATTCCGATCGTAGTATTTGTTTTTGTGATATTTCTTCCTCTTTTTATCTATTGGATCAAGCATTTGAATCGCCGAAAAAGCATAGAAAAATATTTCCGAGAATACATCAAAATATTACCACGTGTCAGCTTTATGCAGATTACATATATGTTTATAACGATTTTTCAATACTTTGTACTTGTAAATGTATTTCTGAAGTATCACATTTTTTCGGCAATTATCTCGGTTCCATTGATTTTGTCTTCAAATCTAATTCCGATAACTTATGCCGGTTTGGGGCTCAGGGAAAAATTTGCGATTGAAATATTCTCAAAATATGCAATTTCTTCCGAAATAGCTGTAGCTGTAACTTTAACGATTTTCTTGTTTAATTCAGTTCTTCCAGCTTTGGTAGGAATTGTTTTATTTATGAGAAAAAAATAATCAGACTTTCGTTTCTTCCAGTTTTATACTAACACCTTCCAGACAGTTTCTACATACAGGAATTTGCTTTCTATCTTTTAGAATTTGATTGCGGATTTTCATGATACTTTTGCTTTTCCAGAGTTTTTCAAGTTTTTCATCTTTTACATTTCCGATCTTGAATTCACCTTCTTTATCAAAACAGCAGATCGCTACATCACCATTCCAATTAACAACGGCATTTGTCCAGATTCTGCGGCACTGGTTTTTAATCCCGTATTTCAATTCAAAATCTTCACCTTTCACTTTATAACGTCGATATTTGGGATTTTTGGGCAGAAAATTATGAACATCCTCTTTGGAATAAATTTGGATGCTTTTAAGTTCCAGATTATCAACTTCCAGCGCTGCAGCCATTCTTTTTATTTCATCCAATTCATGTTCGTTGTGTTTCATCACCAGAAATTGCCAGCGTAAAATGGGGTTATTTCTTCTTAGTTTCTTTCTGGCAGTTACTATTTTTTTTACATTGTTCAAAACATTTTCAAGTTTTCCATTTACGCGATATTTGTTGTAAGTCTTCTGGTTTGTTCCATCCAGTGATATTATCATCGAATCCAAACCTGAATTTACAATATCCTCTCCATCGATATCGAGATTTCCATTTGTGGAAACTAAGGTGAATAAATCGTGATCAGATGCATATTTTACCATTTTATTGAATTCTATATTCAAATAAGGTTCTCCCTGATTCCATAAAACCACCATCAATGACTTTTTATGCACTTCATCAATGATCTTTTTAAAAACATCAAAGCTCATGAATCCTTTCTGCCTTTTCAATGTGTCATTTCCTGTTGGACAAAGTGGACATTTCAAGTTGCAGACATTCGTAGGTTCTATCATGATAATTGGTGGAAAACCCCAATAAAAAGCTCTTCTGAAAATTAGTGAAAGCAGATAAGAAAAATAAACTTTTATGACGTTTATAAATCTACGAAAAGTAAAACTCTTTCTAACAAATCTAATATTTTCTTTTAACATGAGGAACTTCAAAAATTATTCAATTTTGGTGTCAATATATAATAAAAAACTTGTATCCCCGAAAAATTTGGAAGGTATAAACCTGATTTATTTTAATAAATGAAATTGTTGCTATTCTACCCGTCTAAAATCTTATCCAGCAAAGCCCACGAATTTTTTAACCTGTGAAATCAATTCAATTTCACCGGGTCATTCATGGGAATCTTGATACGAGAAATATTTCTGACAACGGTTTCAACCGTTTACACTGAAAAATAAATATTTTTCGGGTGATGCGCAATAATAAAAAAGCCCCGCTGAAAAGCAGCAGGGCTTAATTTTAAATATTAATTTTAGAATTTGTAACCTGCACCGAATGAGAAAGCAAAAATATCGATATTGTGTTTACCAGGCATATTATGAGGAGAAGCTTCTACATCTCTTTCTCCACCAATAAGATATTCAGCACCAAAATCTACAACAAAATTGTTTTTATGGAATCCAAATCCACCCGTAACAACAGTGTAAGTACCTGATGGGAATAAAATTGTAAGTGTTTCATCAGGTGAAGGAGCAGGATCATAATACAAACCGCCACGTAAATCTAAACAAGGTCTAAGTGCATATTGCGCTCCAAAACGAATCTGAGTTTGATCTTCCCATTCTAAAACCATTTCTTCTTCAGTTTCACCACCAAGTGCATCGGGGAATTGCAAAATAACATCGATTTTATCCAAAGAGCTCCACTGAGAATATTGTGCATCGAGTGTTATTGTTAGTTTTTCTGTGGCTTCATAAGCAAGACCACCAGCAATCCATGTAGGCCATTCGATATCTAATTCAGTATCGATTTCTGCCATTTCTTCTGTAAGGCCAGGAATTGGGATAGCAGCGAAAGCAGCATTTTCAAAAGCTGCGTCACCTTCAAATTCAACATTAACCGGAGATCGGTAACTGAGACCAATACTTAAGTTATCCATAGGTTTGTACATCAAGCCTAAAGCAGCTCCAAATCCTAATCCTGTCACATCAATTGCCTGCTGAGTATCCAGCATTCCATCTTCAGCACCCATTGCAAAAGTACCAAAACCGGCACTTGTAGGATCAAGATCGTAGCCAAAGAAATCTGCACCTCGTTTTAATTCCAGCATTCCATAATAAATATTAGCTGCTAAACCAACAGAAAATTTTTCGTTTACTGCGTAAGATATAGCAGGGCTGAAATCAATAACCGCAATTTCACTCATCCAGTCGAATTCAATACCGTAAAAGGCATTTGGGAAGTTTCCACCTGGATCAAAAGCAGCAGGTCCGTTGAAAGCTAAAAGGTCTTCTCCATCCCATTCAGCACCCAAACCAGCAGGAACATAAATTCCAAATCCTAAACCGATATTTCCCATTTTATAATTTGCAAAAATATTGGGGCTCACATAATGATTTTTCTTAGCTTCAGCTTCAATAGCATAAGTTTCATATTCATATTTCGCCATAGGAATAATATCTGCTACTGAGGCATGGATCGCCTTTGCCTGCCATGATAATCCTGCAGGATTCCAATAGATAGCGGAACCGTCATCGGCCAGACCAACAAATGCGCCACCCATTCCTAAAGCTTTTGGCCCTATACTATTTAAGCTGAGACCGTTTGCAAACAAACCTGTGGTTAATAATAGTACTACAAAAAGACTGAATAATTTTTTCATTTCTTCTCCTCTGATTTTTTTTTATTATTTCTACTTTTTCATTTTCTGAATTGAACCGAACAATTCTCCTGATTTCGAAATTAACACACGCTATTATACTTTAACATTCAATAAAACGATAACCAAGAGGTTGAATGTGATTCATCATGTCAAGAATTTTGCTAAATAGAAAGTTAAACGTCGTTAACGAAAAATCACTATGAAATCAATTTCATAGGGTTTGGAAATCTCGTTTTCATTAAAGTCATTTGCCAAAATGGAAAGTTTATAGGAAGAATAGTTATCCAGATCATGCAAAGGTACAAATTTACACAATTTGGAATCAGCCTGTACGATCTTTATAGGAACGGTCTTTTTCTGTTCCATATCTTGCAAAGAGATATTCAGATCTGTATTTCGGATAATCTCATCAAACACAATTGAAAAAGTTTGATAAGATTCTTTAATCGTATCTCCATTTTTTGGATAAGAATCCAGGATTACCGGTGGAATAGAATCGTTTATAACCGCACCATCAAACACGATAGAAACACTGTCATTTATATTATTTTTTGTGTCGAGTAAATCATAGAAATATGCAATATATTGCAAGGTATCCATCTTGGAAGTGATGAGTGTAAGAACGTCAATCTCCAAATATTCAGACAGAATATCATGTTTTTTGGGAAAGGAATCTTTGGTTGTAATTTCGACTTTTGAAAAATCCAGAACAGGTTCATCAAAAGTGATTTGGACTTGATTATCCCAAACAGCATTTGCTGATCTGATCGCAGGCTTCAAAGTATCTTCATAAGCCATTTCCACATTAATTGAAGTAAATTCTGCAGAATCAAGATAAGCATAAAAATATGGTTCGTCTCCATAATCATATTTTTTGTTCCTGTTCTTGTCTGCATAAGCTTCCAGAATATGATCGGTATTATTCAAATTGGTAAATTCAAAGGCAGACGTGTTGATTATTTGACTCGTAATAAATGTGGAATCTGGAGCCATTAAAGTAAAATTTACCTTAAGATTTTTATCTTCATTTTTTTCCCAGTTCAGCTTTCCGCTTATTCTGTTATCATTTAGTTTTCCACTGGAAAAAATGTAGGTATATTGCTTATCAAGTTCGTTATTGTGTTCACCTTTTATCGAAGTTTGAAAAGTGAAAAAATAATTCGTGTTCTCTTCCAGTTTTTCCAGGATTTTAATGGTTAATACGTTTTTATCCCATTTGAATTTCTTCTGCAATATCGGAGGATAAATATACAATCCGCTGATTATTGTATTTCTTTCGATTGGTTTGGAAAACACAACTTCTATATCGGAATCTGAAATATCAGATAACTCCAGGGGCGAAATGGACAATATTTCCGGTTTTACAGTATCTTTTTTTCCGCCGGTAGGACTTTTTCGATGACCACAACCCAAAATCAGCAGCATTGCAGCAACAGTCAAAAAAATAATTTGAATTGTTCTCTTTGTCATCAATCTTTTACTGAATAACGCCTTTTGAGAGCATTTCCCAACGTAATCGGGCTTGTATATTCCAGGTCTCCACCAAATGGTAAACCAGTTGATAATCGAGTTATATTCACATTCTTATCTTCAAGATGTGATGCAATGAAACTAATCGTACTTTCACCTTCTGCAGAAGGATTCAAAGCCAATATCAATTCCTCAGTATTTTCAGATTCCATCAATTGCATAAGTTGAGGAAAGTTGATTTCATTGGGACCGATCCCATCCAAGGGTGAAAGTAATTTTCCTAAAACGAAATAACGACCATGAAACTCATGCGTATTTTCGATCAGATGAATATCCTGTGTATTTTCTACCACGCAAAGATGATCACTCTGACGAGAAGTATCACTACAAAACCTGCATGGATCGGTTTCTGTAAGCATATTGCAAACCGAGCAATGCGTGAAATTCTCTACAGCTTTTTGTATGGAATCTGCCAGATCCAATGCTTGAATTTTATCACCGGCAACAATATGCATCGCCAGTCTTTGAGCGGATTTATTGCCAATACCTGGCAATCTTTTTAAATTTTGGACAAGTTCGCCCAGCAAGCCTTCGAACATGAATTAAAACATTCCAGGAATTTTCATGCCACCTGTCAATTTGCCAAGTTCGTTTTCACTGCTCTGAGCCACTTTTTCCTGTGCTTCGTTCAAAGCTGCAATAATAAGATCTTCCAGCATTTCAATATCGTCGGGGTCAACGACCTCCGGATCGATCTTGATAGAAAGAACCTGGTGCTTTCCATTCATTTCTACTTTCACCATACCGCCACCGGAAGTTCCTTCCACAACTTTATTAGCCAGTTCTTCTTGAGCTTTTGCCAAATCCTGCTGCATTTTTTGTGCCTGTTTCATCAGGTCTTTCATGCCTTTCTTTCCACCTGGGAACATATTTTCAACTCCTATAAATTTAATATTTAACTTATCAATTTTCTACGGTAAAATATTTCTTTGCTATTTCTCACGTCAATCAAATTAAAGCTTTAAAGACAAAGCGTAAATTCTATTTCTGGGTTCTTTTGCTTCTGATGAGATTTTTTTCACTGCTTCTTTTTTGGAAATTCCTTTATCAATTTCTGTTTTCAACATTTCTAAAAGCACATCATCAGATAGTTCTACAGCTCGAGCTCCTTCGACCAGTAAAATAAATTCACCTTTCATAGTTATTTTATCTGGATTAGATAAAAATTCACTGAATTTGCAACGATAATAAGTTTCATGGATCTTGGTCAACTCTCTGGCAATTACAGAATTCCTGTCTCCCAAATTTTCATGTAAATATTTAATTGTTTTAATAATTCGATGAGGAGCTTCATAAAAAATCAATGTAGATTTCAGTTTAGAAATCGATTCCAGAAGTTCCGTTTTTTCCGTTTCCTTTTCAGGTAGAAATCCCGCAAAGAAAAACTGTTTACAATCCAAACCGGAAGCTACCAGAGCCGGAACGAAAGCAGCTGCACCCGGTAAAGCTTCTACATCAAATTTATTATTCAATACTTCCTTGATTATTATTTCAGCCGGATCGGAAATGCCTGGAGTTCCGGCATCGGAAATGATAGCTACATCTTCCCCATTATTTAAATGATTCAATATCTTTTCTACTCGCGATCTTTCGTTGAATTTGTGATAACTGAAAAGCTGAGTTTCGATCTTGAAATGTTTCATCAATTTGGCAGAAGTTCGTGTATCTTCAGCTCCGATTATAGCAACCTTCTGTAAAATTTCTATACTTCGCAGCGTTATATCACCCAAATTTCCGATCGGGGTGGGAATGATATATAATTTTCCTTTTTTCATAAATTCAAATTTTATGATCTAATGATTTGAGCAAGTATTTTATTTATCAGTATCTTTTATTGTTTAATTATTTGACATAGTAACACAAATTATAATTAATGAAAAAAATATTCATTTTTTATATGAGGTGAAGATGGTAAGAAAATTACCCAGCCACAAAAAGAAATTGATCATTTCTTTAAGTGTTTTATTGATAATAGGTTTTTTAACAACTAGTTTAGTAAGTTATTTTGTAGCACTTTCTTCCTTACGTTCTCAAATTTCCAGCACCGAATTACCGCTAACCAGCGACAATGTTTACAGCGAAATTCAAAGAGATCTCTTCCGCCCTATCATCATTTCCTCAATGATGGCGAATGATACTTTTCTGCAAAATTGGATAGCTGGTGGTGAAAAGAATATCACTGAGATCACAAACTACTTGTCTGCTATCGTGCAAAAATACAACTTTTTTACCAGTTTTTTTGTTTCAGAAACAACCAGGATTTATTACCAATCTAAGGGTATTTTAAAAATAGTGCAGGAAGATGAAGAACGTGACAAATGGTATTTCCGAGTAAAAATAATGAAGGAAGAATACGAGATTAATATTGATCCTGATATGGCAAATAACGATGTAATGACTGTTTTTATTAACTACAAAGTATTCGATAATCGTGGAAATTTCCTGGGAGCTGCAGGGGTTGGGCTGGAGATTAAAACCTTAGTTGAATTTCTGGATAAATACAGCGAAAAATATAATAGAAATATTTATCTTGTCGACAATGATGGAAATATAGTTCTGCATAATAATTCTCTTCCAGATACTTATCAAAAGATCCATCAAATGAATGGCATCAATGCCCTGGTGGATAGTTTATTATCTTCCACCAGAAAAATGCTGAAATTTAATAGAGATAAAAGCACTGTTCATTTGAATACAAGATTTATACCAGAACTTAACATGCATTTATTTGTAGAGAAGATTGAAAATAAAACTATGAAGAATATTAATAATGCACTGATCATTAACTTAGTTTTATTTATTGTTATAACTACAATCATTATTCTATTAACAACTATTACAATAAATATTTATCAGAAATTTGCCAATAAACAGCAAATCGAGATCTATGAAAAAAATACTGAGTTACAGAATAAAAATGAGGATCTTGAACAATTGATACAAGAAAAAAGTGCAGCCTTAGAGCAAAACAATCTTTTGATGCGGGAAATGAATCATCGAGTAAAGAACAATTTAGCAACAATACAGAGTTTGCTCCGAATACAATCATCAGAAGTAAAAGATGATACATCACGCATGGCATTAAAAGAAAGTGAAAGCCGCTTGAAATCCATCACTCATCTGCATCAGATGCTTTCCCGGAAAATAGATCTTTCAAAAATCAGCGTTACGAAATATGTGCAAAATCTTGTAAACGATGTATTGAAGTCGTTCGATGTAAATACAGATAAGATCAGGGTCGAAATGGAAGTTGAAGATATTGAACTCGATATGAATGTTTTAATTCCATTTGCTCTTATTCTGAACGAACTTCTTACAAATTCTTTAAAATATGCCTTCCCGGATAATGAAGGTAAAATCAATATTTTTATAAATAGTGTAGACGATATGAATTGCCAGTTAACGTTTATTGATAATGGTATCGGCTTACCTGAAAACTTTAACATCAAGGAAACTGATTCATTGGGAACTCAGATAGTTTCCATGCTGGTTTCGCAGATCCATGGAGATTTAAGTTTTAATTCGAAGAAAAATAAAGGAACTGAATTTTTTATAAAGTTCCCGACCAAAAAATAGAGGTAACATAATTGAAATACAGATTGATCATTTTTGATTTTGATGGAACTCTGGCTGATACGTTCGACTGGTTTGTAAAGAATATTAGATTGATGGCTGATAAATATAAATTCAAAAACGTAACAGATGATGAAATTTCAAAGTTGAGAGATAATGATGTAAAATTTATGATGAAATATGTAGGCTTTCCAAGTCTGAAACTTCCGATTATAGCAACTCAAATGAGAAATCAGATGACCAGAGAAATAGATAATATAAAATTGTTTCCCGGCATTCCAGAAATACTTCGTAAATTAACTGAAGCAAATTTCAAAATATCCGTCGTCAGTTCCAATTCCACGAGAAATGTAAAACATGTTCTGGGGCAAGAACTTTGTGATCTAATCGATCATTTTGAATGTGGTGTATCGATGTTCGGCAAGGAAAGTAAATTGACCAAAGCTGTAAAGAAAAGCAACTCAAAGTTTGAAGAATCAATTTACATTGCAGATGAGCTCAGGGATATCGAAGCTGCTCATAAATTGGCAATGGCTTTTGGCGCAGTAAGCTGGGGTTACACAAATTCAGAAGCTCTAAAAGAGAAAAATCCTGAAGTAATTTTTGAAAATGTTTCAGATATTTACGATAAATTGATCGATGAAAATTGACATAAATCCTGCCTCCAGGAAAAGATATGATGCCTTATTTGAACTGATGTTCAGTGAAACTGGTACTTATTTGGAACGATCTCTTGATCTACTTAAAATGAATAAAGCACAATTCAAAGAAGTTTTCGATAACACAGGAAAAAAATATGAGATCTTTTTTGATGATAAATTCGCAGGATTTTTCTGGATCGAAAACAGAAACGATACAACCCATATTCATGCTTTGATAATTTTCAAGAAATTTCGTAGAAAAGGTATCGGTAATTATGTTTAGAAGCACATTGAGGAAACGGTTTCCTCATCAAGAATAGAATTGGGAGTTCACGAATCAAATACATCTGCAAAAAAATTGTACATCAATTCTGGATATGAAATCAAAACAAACTTAGAAGATCATGAATTTATAATTTTACAGAAAGAGGTAAAATGAAAACCCCACATAGAATTGAATGGATCGTACTTCCTGCAAGGAATCTGCAGAAAGCTAAAGAATTTTACTCCAAAATATTTGGATGGAAGATTACAAATTACACTAAAGATTTCTGGTTATTTGATGCAGATACAATTCATGGTGGATTCGATCCAAATTTAAATTCTTACAATGATGGTATTAGATTTTCTATAACTGTAGACGATATAATTGAAACTCTTGAAGAAATTGAAAATTCTGGAGGAAAAACCATAAAAGAAAAATTTGAGATTGCTCCTGGATTTGGTTATTGTGCTCAGTTCAAAGATCCAAATGGTAATGTTTTAGAATTGTGGAGTGAAAAATAAAAAACAGGGAATGAAAAATCACTCCCTGTTCATATTAACTTCTTTTTTTATTACTTCTTATAATTTGCTAAAATCTCCAGAACTTTATCAATGTCTGCTTCTGTGTGATCTGCATTTACCTGGAATCTGATCTCTTCATCACCTTTTGGCACTACTGGGAAGTTCAAGCCAGTTCCCAGAACACCATTTTTCGTGAGGTATTTTACTAGTTTAGTTGTTTCAGCTGTATCTCGAACCATGAGAGGAACAACAGGATGCGGTCCTTCTATAGTTTCAAAGCCAAGAGCTTTAAGGCCATCTTCGAATTTCTTGGTCATTGCAGAAAGATGTTCCAGTCTTTTCACACCCCAATCGCTATCGATCATCTCCAGAACCTTAAGTGTTGCCGCAGCTTCCGAGCAGGTGATCGGATTGGAATAAATATACATAGGAGCTTGTTCGCGAAGGTATTCAATTACTGTATCTGAAGCAACAACATAGCCACCGTTCACGCCAAAAGCTTTGCCCAGAGTACCGATCAGAATATCAACTTTTGCACCGGTATATTCTTCGGTTCCACGTCCTGTTTTACCAAAAGCACCAACACCATGAGAATCATCGGCTATCGTGATAACACCCTCATCGAATTTGTCATCAAACTCAGCACAGATTTTTGTCAGTTCGTCGAATGGTGCAAAATCTCCACGCATCGAAAAGATTCCATCCGTTACAACAATACAACGTTTACCTTTGCCTACAGCTTCTTTCATCTTTGCTTCCAGATCTGCCATATCGTTGTGTTTGTAGATAAGCTTGGCAGCAGGACGGGAAAGACGCATTGCCTGGATTATGCAGTTATGATTTAATTCATCGGAAACCACAACTGTTTCTTTGGTTGTTAGCGGAAAGATCACACCCAAGCTTGTCACATAAGCCGAGCTGAAAATCATTCCGGCTTCACGACCGTGGAATTTTGCCAGCTTCTTTTCCAGAGCGATGTGTGGAGTATGAGTTCCACTGATGAAACGAACAGCACCCGGACCTACACCAAATTCCTGTGCAGCAGCTTCTTCCGCTTCAATCACATCAGGATTCATAGACATTCCCAGATAGGAATTCGCATTCATTTTGATGAATTCTTTTTCGTCGTATCCTTCCAAAAGATAACGCGGACCAAATTCACCTTCTGCTTTTTTGATCTTCTTGATTACAAGCTCTTCACCTTTGTCGCGTCCGGAAGCTCGCAAATCTTCCAGATTCTTATAAAGAGCTTCATTTAATTTTTTTAAAGCCATAAATCTCTCCTATATTTTATTTTTTTTCGATTACAACTACAGCTGTGGCATAATCTTTGAGATGAGCAATAGAAACATGGGCAATTTCGTATTTTCCTGCTTCGAAAATTTCTTTTGTTTTGCCATGTAAAAAGATCTCCGGTTTGCCCAGTTTATCGTTAATTGTTTCAATCTCAGAAAACTTAAGACCATTAGCCCAACCTGTTCCCATAGCTTTCAGGAAGGCTTCTTTTACAGCAAACCTGCCGGCAAAATTCTGAGATCCATTTTTAAATTTTCGGCAATATTCAATTTCTGTTTTAGTAAACACTTTTGCCAAAAATTTCTCATCTCTATCACAAAGTTTTTCCACTCTCTTCACTTCTATTATATCAATGCCGATACCAGCGATCAAAATTTCATCCTTTTCAGAAAACTATTTCAGTTTTTCTCCCAGAACCCTCAGCATATCTTCTGTCATTTTATCAAGATCGTATTCGTAGTTCCAACCCCATTCTTCGGTTGCTGCACTGTCGTCCATGTTGTTTGGCCAGCTTTCTGCAATAGCCTGTCTTACCGGATCAATGTCGTAATCGATTGTAAATTCTGGAATATGCTTTTTAATTGATGCAGCCAGCATTTCCGGATCAAAACTCATAGTAGAAATATTAAAGGCATTTCTATGAATAAGTTTAGATGGATCTGCTTCCATAAGGTTTACAGCAGCGGTTAAAGCATCAGGCATGTACATCATATCAAGGAAAGTTCCAGCTTTCAGGAAACAGGTATATTTTTTCTGCTTAATTGCTTCATAATAAATATCAACAGCGTAATCAGTAGTTCCGCCTCCAGGAAGAGTTTCATTGGAGATAATTCCAGGATAACGAACACCACGAGTATCAACTCCGAATCTTTTGAAATAATAGTCACAAAGCAGCTCGCCAGCAACTTTGGTTACACCATACATAGTGTTTGGTCTTTGAATTGTATCCTGCGGTGTATCATCAGCAGGTGTTGAAGGTCCGAAAGCACCTATTGAGCTTGGTGTAAAAACGGCACAGTTTTCTTCGCGAGCGACTTCAAGCACATTGTACAAACCGTTGATATTAACATTCCAGGCAAGGTTTGGCTTTGCTTCTGCCACACCAGAAAGAATTGCTGCTAAATGATAGATCGTATCAATATCATATTTTTTTACAACTTCCGCGACTCGATTTGCATCCGTACAATCAACGATCTCAAAAGGACCAGATTCCAATAATTTTCCACTGGGTTTTGTACGATTTCCACCAGCGATTACATTATCATTTCCATACAATTTTCTTAACAACATCGTAAGTTCTGAGCCGATCTGTCCGACAGAACCGGTAACAAGTATTTTTTTCATAACAACTCCATGCATTTTTTTTGGAAAAATGTTTAGAAGTGTTTTTTTGTCAATGAGAAATTACATTCCGTTAAATAGTAATTATTTAGCATTATTTGGGACAGAATATCTGAAACCACGCATCCCCCCGAAAAAATTGAAAGGTATAATCCTAATTTATTGTAATAGCTGAAATTGTTATTATTTTTCCCGTCCAAAACCTTATCCAGCAAAGCCCACGAATTTTTAACCTGTGAAATCAATTCAATTTCAGCGGGTCATTCGTGGGAAACCAGATACCGAATATAAAATTTATAACGGTTTCAACCGTTTTGCAAATTATAAACCATTGAAATGGTTATTTCAAAAAGATTTGAAAATTTACCCATGAATAAATTCATGGGCTTGAAATATTGAAATTCATGCTTCTTCTTATTGATTTCTGAAAAAGAATTTTTTTTCGGGGGATGCGTGATATCTAAAACAGGTTGACAGCAAAACTGATAATAAAAGCTTAGCAGAAGTGATAAGAAATCAAGAAGGAGGAAAACATGGGAAAAGGCGATCGCAGAAGTAAAAAAGGCAAGATCTGGCGCGGAAGTTATGGCAAGACCAGACCGCAAAAAGTTAAAACAAAAAAGAAATAATTGTTTAGTAAAAATATATAGCCTTGTGCGGAAAATTAATTCTGCACAAGGCTTTTTAAAATTTATCTATCTATCTCAAATTCGATATAATAATCTTCATAATAGCTATCAATTTCAAAATCATACCATTCACCATTTGGATAAAGATCTTTGATAGCCATTTGATAGTTTCCCAGAATAATATCATGCGCAAAATAGCCATTTGCTGTTGTTGTTATACTATCCACGATCACACTATCTTGAAGCATATAAATTTCTTCTCCTGAAAGCGGACCGTAAAAAATATCCAGGATAGAGCCGCAAACCAAACCGGGATCTACTGTAGCAAATCCACTGCTGGCATTAACAGTGATGGTATCCTGTCGTCCGCAGGCATGATAGGTAGAATAGAAGCCATCTTTCTTAGCAATCACACGATAATCGATCACAACATCGTCAATTTCTCGTTCCAATTCCGTTTCGAAAAAATATTTCTCTAAAGTTAGCTGTTCATTATTTGGCAGAAGCAAATATGCTGTTGAAGCAAGATCACCTGCATCTAAAGTTTCTTCATAAAAAACCGTATCGTTAAACGTTACTTGCAGTCGTGACCAGATATCAGTATCCGGATTTGTTGTCCGATCGTCACAACCAAAAGCTGCAAAAAAAATTGCAAAAACTATAATGTATTTCCACATAATCTTCCTCCCATCATTTGATCTTTTACCGAATTTTGATGCATAAAATATTCCTAAATAGAGATTTATTATTCTTGATCCGGTTCTCCCATTTCCACAAATTCCAGCACAAAATCTACAAAAGAAATATTATTTGCAATGATTCGTGTTCTATCAGATTTTTCCAGCTCAGCATCGACTTCTTTGGCTTTTTCCAGGTAGCCTTTGGCTTTGGAAAGTAGTCGACTTTCTTCTCTGAAATTTTTCTGAATTTCTAATCTGTAATCTTCAATTTTCTGCTTCAATTTAAGAGAATTCAGGGAATCCATTTTTGTCTGGTAATCAGTTTTTACTTTGAATTCTTTTATCAGGTAATAAGCTGCGTTGTTGTATTGCCACGCTTCTATATCATTTCGCTCCAACGCATTAGCATAGATGGCTGCTTCGTGATAGAATTTGCTCATAGCTTCAAAGTTGTTGTTTTTTTCGGCTTCTTTCACTTTGGCTTTTGCTGCATTATACAAATCCCAAAGTTTCTGCTGTGACAGCCATTCATCTTCTTCAACTTCTTCTTTTTGGTCAGTTTCTTCTATTTCTTCTTTTTGAACTTTTTCAGTTTCTTCGGGTTTGGCTTGGTCTTTCAAACTATCCTGAACAGTTTCTTTTTTGATATCTTGTTTTGTATCTTCCAGGTCGGTTTTAACTTCATCTTTTTTGGTTTGACATCCAAAAACAACAACCGCCAGCAACATTATAGCAATAAAATATTTCATGACTACTTCTCCCTTTAATTCGAAATGATAAGTGAGTTTTATTATCTGGGATTGCTATGTCAAATGTTTTATCAGATCGGAATTTGATTTATGTTGATCTGTTAATTGAAGAAGATTAGAAACAGCTTTCTGTTTGTCGATCTGCAAAAGTCTTCTTCGTAAACTGTTTATCTTTTCCAATTCCAAGTTGGAACGTAATAACTCCTCTTTCCTGGTGCCGCTTTCTGTAATATTGATTGCCGGAAATATCCTCATATCAGCCAGATCGCGATCCAGAATAATTTCACAATTTCCGGTTCCTTTAAATTCCTGAAAGATAACTTCGTCCATTCTCGATCCTGTATCAGTTAAAATTGTAGCCAGGATCGTGCAGGAACCACCATTTTGAATATTACGAGCCACCCCAAAGAGCTTGCGGGGTAATTCCAACGCACCTGATGAAAGTCCGCCGGACATGATGCGATTATTATGTCGATTATCATTTATATTGTAAGCTCTTCCCATCCTGGTAAGACTATCAATTAAAATTACAGTATCATTCCCGCACTCAAGTTCGGCACGAATATGATTCAGCATGAAGTTCCCTAAAACCTGATGTGACCAGCTGCCTTTATCCATAGAACTATGAAAAACCTGGGCTTTCGTATTCATTTTGAAGGAAGTAACTTCTTCCGGACGTTCATCTATAAGTAAAACAATCACTTGCAGTTTTGGATCGAGTTTATAAAATTCATTTGCCAGGTTTTCCAATAACATGGTTTTTCCAGCTCTTGGTGGCGAAACAATTAACCCGCGCGTTCCTTTTCCAATTGGTGTCATCAAATCCAAAATTCGGAGAGAAGAAATTTCTGAATTGCCAAAATCATATCTTTCTGTAGGATTTTGAGCAATCAGGTTATTGAAGTTTTTTCTTTTGTTATACTCCTCAGGTTTCACATCACATATTTTGTAGATATCGATAACTCTATTACTCTTGATTTCAGATTCCAGCCGAACTCCGCTTTTCAGATTGTATTTCTTTATCAATTTATCAGGAAAATTAAACGATTCCGAACTTTTATCAAAAGGAATTTTCCATAAAGTTGCCTGCTGATTTTTCGTTATATTCAAATAGCCGTTAAATTTGATATTATCTCCTTTTGATCATTTTAAAAGTAGCATTTTTTTTTGCAGATTGATTTTTTCAGTTTTGAACCGAGCAAAATAGATACCGCTGGAAACTGGTTTGTTGTTTTGGTCGGTTCCGTTCCAGATTATTTGATGATCTGGAGATTGGGTGATTTGGAGATTTGAGAATGTTTTAACTTTCTGACCTTTTAGATTGTAAATTTCGATGATCGCAAATGAGGACGTTTGCGGTACATTGAAGCTGATTTTTGTAGTGGGATTGAAGGGATTGGGAAAGATATTTAAATCGAGATCAGAATCAGGAACAATGTTAGAATCTATTGATGTGATTGCATTCAAGTCAAAATCGATCGGGCCAGTTGGAGCTCCGCTTTCTACCAGAACATCATCGATAGTTTGTGGTTCATAATTATCCAAAGATGCAGTTATAGAATACGTTCCTGGTGAAAGTTCTAAAGAGTAAAATCCAAATTCATCGGGATTCGTAATCATGTTGGCAGTTGTTATTTCCACATCTATCACATTTCCATTTCCACCGATCAGTGTGACGTTGCCGAAAACCATTCCGGGTGCAACTAAACCCCTTCCTTCATAAACTTTCATCTCATAGCTATCTGCACAAATAACAAGATGTCCATCCATTCCAAGCGCGGGTCCGTCCGGTCTGTCAAATGTATCTTCCCAGATGAGGTTGAGCGATTCATCAAAACAGAAAAGTTTGTCCTGATGATTTGTGATGTAAAGATATCCTTCAGCATCAACGGCAGCATGAGGAGAAACAATACCTGCGCCTGGATCACCAATGACAATAGAAGTATCTAATATCGCTGGTTCACGATTATTGGAAAAATAATGCTGTCTTACTTTTTCTTCTCCTTTTGCAGGATAAATGGAACCAGCAAATAAAGTAGTTCTGTAATTTGGAATATCATTGCTGATCCTGGTAGATGAATTTAAGATATCACCGCTATGAGAATCGATATGGATAACCTGATAATCGTAGTTGTAGGAATAAACATTTCCGTTCAGATCAACGCCAAAAGTGGCAAAAGGAATATAGCACAAACCAATCTGCCACATTCTCTCCAATTCACTTCCTGTATCGGTAAAAGCAACCAGCGAATCGGTTACTACATTGTTTTGGGTTCTGGGTGCATAAACTATTCCATCTGGACCCACGAAACAGCCAAGCTGTTGAACCAAACCGCCACCAACT
Source organism: Candidatus Cloacimonadota bacterium (assembly GCA_021734245.1). Classification (NCBI taxonomy): domain Bacteria; kingdom Pseudomonadati; phylum Candidatus Cloacimonadota; species Candidatus Cloacimonadota bacterium. The sequence goes on from JAIPJH010000001.1 coordinate 24,319, forward strand.
CCACCACTTTCATACAGGAACGCTCCTGTTTCAATATCGTGAACAACTATGGAAGGTCCGCTGGTACTGGCAGCCCAGCCATAAACATGATTTTCATAAACTGAAACTTCACTGCCGCTGGAAGTTGGGCTGTATCTGGTTTCCTGCCAGATCAATGAACCATCTGAAGCATTCAATCGCATGATATTCTGGAAATTACCAATGATCAGATCGCCATTTTCAGCAAAAGTTACACATTCTCCTGAAGACATGTCTGTTAATTCTGTTGAAGTCCAGATTATCGATCCATCAGTTACATCCAGGGCATGCAGATAAGAAGCGTTCGTATTGCCGCTGCGGGTGGCATAAACCACGCCATCATTGGTACCGCAAACTCTACTTCGCCAGTCGGTGTCGGGAAAATAAACCGGCAGATCAACCGTCCACAATGTATCTCCGGAAGTGATATCATAAGCCACGATCCAGGTTCCATGCAGCACATCGTTCATATTGAAGGTCCGATCTGCAACGATCACATTTCCTTCTGTAAATGGCTGATGCGGCCAGTAGGAGAAAACATTACTTCCTTCCCACAAAACTTCATCTTCCGACAAGGAAGAAAGCACACCATCCGCTTGTCCGTTTCGAGCAGGATTACCGCCATTTCCCACATGCCAGCTCCAGTTTTGAGCCGCAAGAATTACAGGTAAAATAATAAGGATTATCAGTATTGATTTTCTCATGATTTCCTCCTATTTCAGCAACAACATTTTTTTTGTTAATTGCTGTTTTCCTTGCTTTAGTTTGTAAAAATATACTCCGGATGATACAGGTTTATTATTTTCATCGGTTCCGTTCCAGACAATTACACCTTTGCTCGTTCCTAAACCTGCTTGCCAGTTCGTAGCTTCCTGCGAAGACTGGTTTGGGAAAGTAAACATTTTAACTTTCTGACCTTTAAGGTTGTAAATCTCAATTGTCGCAAAGTCGGAGCTTTGCGTTACGCTGAAGCTGATTGTTGTGCTTGGATTGAAAGGATTCGGGAAATTTTGGTTAAGAATTATTGTCTCAGCTTGTAAAATATCATCTGAATGTGGTGATATTTGTTCTGAAACTAAAATCATCTGATTTGTTTCGATATCATTAAGCTGTGAGATTTCTCCGGAAGGCCACATTACCAGAATTGAACCCACAGTTTCGGCGTCACCAAATCCTATCCTGGTAATTATAGAATTATCTGCATTTACCAAAGTATTCTGGCTTACAACCGATCCACCAATCTCTGCTACCGATAAAATCTCGCAACCAATTCCATAATAGTTTGAATTATAGCCTTCCAGTTCCACATAAAGCCAGTTATTGCCATTTCCATTATTCTGGAATAATTTATTATTCCCACCAAAATAGTTGTTCACAGCGAAAAAAACATCCAAGTCTCCATCATCATCATAATCTGTCCAGCTTGCTTGCTTATTATAGTTACCATCATTTGCCAGAACTCCTTCCGAAGTCTGAGAAAAATTGCCCAGACCATCATTTTCCAGGATCAGGTTGAATCCGTCATAAGCCTGATGAAAAATATCGAGATCACCATCAAAATCGATATCAACAAAATCACAACCTCCACCAGCATTTATATTGTCATGTGGAATATTCTGAACTCTGGTGAAAGATGCGTTCCCATCATTTTGATAGAGATAAACATCATACGAGCCGGCCGGCAACATTCCCGGAGCCACATAAATATCATAATCGCCGTCATTATCATAATCACCAGTCGCAGAGATATCAAAATTCTCCATTTCAGAAACGATAGGATCGTTCTGCAATGCAGTAAAACTGCCATCTCCGTTGTTCAGGAAAAGTGAATTCGTATCCGGTCCCGAATTTGCAATGAATACATCGGGATAGCTATTATCATCAAAATCTGCCCAGACGCAGCTGCCGGAATTCTTGTTTTCCGAAACTAAAGGATCACCAGTAATTCGAGTAAAAGTTCCATCCGCATTATTTTGATAAAGAAAATTTGCCTGAGTTCGATTGCAGACAAAAAGATCAAGCCAACCATCCTTATTATAATCTACCCATTCACAATCGGTAGAAGAACCGCTGTTATTTACAATATCTCCGGTAGTAATTCTTGTAAACGTGCCGTCTCCCAGATTTTCGTAAAGCGCGTTATTTTCGTTGTAGTTGGAAACGAACAGATCAATATCACCATCATTATCAAAATCTCCAGGAGCACAGCCGTAAGAACTGTCTCCGTCGGTTACGATGTCACCATCTGTAACCTTGGTAAAGGTTCCATCCTGATTATTCAAGTAATAAAAATTGTGTTTACCATTATCACCATCATTATTACAAACAAAAAGATCATCCCAGCCGTCAGCATCAAAATCTGCCCAGCAGCAGTCGTAATTCCAGCCGCCGTCATTTACAATATTTCCGGTTGTGATCTGAGTAAAAGAGAATGTTTCTTCTACAAAATACTCGTAAGGTCCCATATCTACTTCATCACCATAAATCCGATCTTCTCCAGCCAGATCAAAGGTGGTAAGTTCGTATGGAACTGGCAATATGGAAGTTCCGCTGTCAATACAGGGTGAATTTTCGGTTAACAGATACTGATCGTCGATCAGAGGATCTGTATCGATGTTGCCATCCAGCCAGTTTACAATCGTATTAACTGTGGAAATACCGGTTTCTCCACCTTCGATACAGGAATATTCCGAAGTTACGGTATTTTGTCCACCATCAACTCTGCAATGTATCTGCTGTGGAAGATTTCCCCAGAGAACAGAGTTAACGAAATAAGGTGAAGAACCGCTCCAACCATAGAAAGCTCCGCCATCAGCATTGGAAGAATTATTGTAGAAAGCAGAATTAATATAATAAGAACTGCATTGGCTAGAAAAAATAGCACCACCATCACTGGTTGAAATATTATCATAAACAAGCACATTCTGCAGAACAATTGTTTGCAGCCAGATGAACATTGCTCCACCCAGATTGGCAGAATTTCCTTCCATAATGCTGTTTTTCACAGTTAAATTTGTGTTGAATGTTCCGATCGCACCAGCTCTTTCTATTGCCTGATTGTGCAAAAACACACAATTATCTATTACAGGATCAACAAGTGGTGCTTCTCGATAAAAAACTGCTGCCCCTCGCCGGGCTGAATTATCATGGAAAAATGAATTTGTGATATTCCCACCTCCTCCGACGTTATAATAAACAGCTCCTCCTTTATCACTGTTACAACCGTAAACCTCAATTTTATCTATGATTGGAAGAGAGTTGTCGTAGGCACAAATTCCACCTCCGTATTCAGCATTACAGTTAGAAATTATTAAGTTTTCCAATTTGGGACTGGAAGCTAAATTGCAGAAAACTGCCCCTCCAAAAACATGTAGAGAACCAGACGGAGTTGTGTAGGATGTTCCACTGCCATTTTGCAATTTAAACCCTGTTAAAACAGCTGTGGAATCTTCTCCACTTTCAAAAAGTACCACGCCACCCATTTGATTTCCATCGATTATTGTTTGGGAAATGTAACTTGTATCCTGCGTAGTATGATAGAGTGATGCAACTGTGATCAGTTTTCCGTTGAAATTCAGATTTTCCAGATAAGTTCCAGGTTGAACGAGAACTATGTCTCCATTTGCAGATGCGTCTATTCCTTCCTGAATCGTTGCATAATCATCTGGAATGTTTATAGTTATGGAAAACAGTGAAATCGAAAATATGATAAAAAATAAAACAAAATTTGTCTTCATACAAACCTCCAATTAATAAGAACAATAATTTTATATTTTTTTATTTTATCAAGAAATAAAGAAAATTCTTAAATTTGCCTATCCCAGATTCAGAGCAGCGAGGAATTCTTTCGACTTATATAACATTTTCCTTGTCCAATAAACCTAAAGAAAATTTATGGTTCAAAAAAATTATTGAACCAAATCAATGGGCTTATAATTTATTATTTTTCTGTTGGTTACAAAGAATTTAATAAGAAAGGAAAAAATGGATATATTAAAATTGAGAAACGTCGGGATCAGTGCTCATATCGATTCCGGAAAAACAACACTTACAGAAAGGATTCTGTATTATTGCAATAAAATTTACCGAATCGGTGAAGTTCGTGGTAAAGATGGAGTAGGTGCTACAATGGATTCCATGGAGTTGGAAAAAGAACGTGGAATCACTATAGCTTCTGCTGCTACAAATGTAAATTGGAAAGGATATAATCTAAACATCATCGATACGCCGGGGCATGTCGATTTTACGATCGAAGTGGAAAATGCTCTGCGCGTTCTGGATGGGGCTGTTCTGGTATTGTGTGGTGTTAGTGGAGTTCAGTCTCAATCCATCACAGTAGACAGGCAGCTGAAACGGTATAAAGTTCCTCATATTGCTTTTATCAACAAGTTAGATAGAGTTGGTGCAGATCCCGAAAAAGTAAAAGATCAGCTTTGTGAAAAACTGGATCACAATGCTGTGTTGATGCAGATTCCAATTGGTTTGGAAGATAAATTTGAAGGAATCATCGATTTAACTTCCCGCAAGGCAAGATATTTTACCGGACCAAAAGGCGAACAGGTTCTGGAAAAGGAAGTACCTGCTGAATATAAAGCTAAAACTGAAGAAATGCGAGAGAAAATGATCGATGCAGTTTCCATGTTCAGCGATGAATTGGCTGAAGCATTCCTGGAAGGAACTGAAACTGAAGAGATGATTATCTCAGCTGTACGTAAAGCTACTATTGCCATGGAAATGACACCGGTATTTCTCGGTTCAGCCTTCAAAAACAAGGGAGTTCAGCTTTTGCTGGATGCTGTTGTTCGTTATCTTCCCGATCCTACAACAGGAATCAATATTGCTCATGATAAAGATGATGAAATGAGAAATATTCGGCTTACTTCCGATCCGAATAAACCTACTGTAGCCTTGGCATTCAAATTGGAAAATCAGCAGTATGGACAATTGACCTATATTCGAATTTACCAGGGAACTATTTCCAAAGGTAGCGATTTGATCAATGCTAGAACAGGTAATAAGATGAAGGTAGGACGGCTTGTGAAAATGCATGCAGATAACATGGAAGATATTTCTATTGCAAAAGCTGGCGATATTGTTGCTTTATTTGGAATTGATTGCGCTCTGGGAGATACTTTCAATTCTCCTGAGACAAATTACACAATGCGGGAATCTTTCGTTCCCAAACCAATTATTTCCCTGGCTTTGAAAACGAAAGACAACGAAGATCTGGAAAAACTAAGTAAAGCACTTACCAGGTTTACCAAAGAAGATCCCACCTTCAAGGCAAACGTTGATGATGAAACCAACGAAACCATTGTACATGGAATGGGAGAATTGCACCTGAATGTCTATATCGAAAGAATTCGACGTGAATATGGCGTAAAACTGGAAGTATTACCTCCGCAAGTTTCTTATCGAGAAACACTGACGAAGGCTGTTGATTTTGATTACATTCATAAAAAACAAACCGGTGGACGCGGTCAGTTTGCCAGAATAAAAGGAGTTTTAACTCATTCTGGAAAAGATGAAAATATTTTTAAGGATAAAGTTACCGGTGGCAATATTCCCAAAGAATATATTCCTGGTTGCGAAAAAGGATTCAATGCTTCTCTGGAAGAAGGAGAGTTGATGGGATTTCCAGTTGTTGGTGTAAAAATGGCTATCGATGATGGAGATTTTCATCCCGTAGATTCTTCTCAACTGGCATTTGAAACTGCTACCAAAGCTGCATTCAGAGAAAATTATTTCAAAGCAAAGCCGATCATTCTGGAACCGGTGATGAAAGTTTCAGTAGAAACTCCTTCCGAATTTCGGGGAAATATCATGGCGATCATCAATCAGAATCGCGGTTTGGTTTTAGATACTGTGATCGATCATCATTTTACCAGAGTAGATTCCGAAATGCCATTATCAGAGACCTTCGGACTTGCCACCAAGTTCCGTTCAGCAACGCAGGGCAAAGCAAATTTCACGATGGAATTCAGTGAATATAAAGCTGTTCCCAAGAACATTGAAGAAGAGCTATTGAAGAAAGAGGGAAAATGAGAAGTGAGAAGTGAGAGGTGAGATGTGTGATTTGGAGACGATGAGAAGATGAGAAATTTAGTAAATACTGAATATTATCTCTCCTTTTTCAAATTATGCTGAATAAATTTTTATTCCGGTACTTTTAATCTTTGAAAGAAACCCGGAAAGATCATTTCCATCTTCCAGGAGTATTGGTTCAATTCTCAAATCAACATTTCTTCTAAGTTTAAATAGTGCAGTATTTTGATCGAGATAATTACCGGTAATTTTATCTAAAACTATTGCAATATCAATGTCTCTTTCTTCTGAAGCTTCACCATTTGCGTAAGAACCAAATAGATAAGCATTTTTCATCGGAAAATCTTTCTTCACTAATTCCACGAAACGCTTTGCTATTGCGATAATTTCTGTTTGATCCATACTAAAAATTCTCTGCTTTTTTAATTATACTTTTACATTTATCTTTACTTAATTCTTTGAAAATCATATCTTTGTAAGTTGGATATCTCGATTCAATATTTAAAGGTTCCAATTCATCAAGAAAATTTTTCTACTCTTCTGATAAAAAATTTTCAAGTTTGGTTGATTCTGTTAGATAAGTTAATCTATGAGCATAAGAAGGTTGCTTATCATAAGAATATACATAATAAGCTTTTAATATCTTTTCCACTGCTTGATGACACATAAATCCAACATATAAAAATCACTTTGTTCTGAGCATTGCTTTTGCTGTTTCAAAATCATAATTTGCTAAATCAACCCAATATTTTACTTTTCTACTCCCACTCAATCGTTCCCGGCGGCTTGGTCGTCACATCATAGAGCAGATTGCCAACTCCATTTATTTTTTGAATAAGTCTTGTAAGCCGTTCAAATTCAGCAAAATCCATTTCATAAACGCTGGCAGTCATGGCATCGGTAGAACAAACCGGACGTATAACGAAAGCCTGTTTTTTATTTTGATAAAGTGGAAGCGCTACTACCGGCATTTGCCAGATCTCCGGAATGTGATCAGTTTCCTGTCGCAAAACTGCATCTACTTTCCGCAATTTATCCATGACCGGTTTTTCCAGGAAAAGTTTCTGTAGCTTTAAATCGACCGGCTGCCAACTGAACACGATCCTGTTGACTGATATTAGTTTATTGATAGCTCTTGATGCTCCAATTCTCAGATTTTCCCATTCCGGTTTAAAATCTGACTTGAACCAAACTACCGCAGGATGATGATAGGTGCGGAAATCTCCCTGCACACCTACGCTCTTGATCGGCAGGATTTTTCCTTCTAAACCAAATTCTATTAATATCTCGTTTAGCATTTTTTCTTCTTTTTCAAAATCATCCCGAGTTGTATAAGTGTCATCCTGAGCGGAGTCGAAGGATACACTCTTCTTTGTCGCACTTCGACTACGCTCAGTGTGACAGTCATTTATCTCTGTATCCGAGCAGATAACACGGATCGCTAAACCTGGACCGGGAAAAGGATGACGATGGACCAGTTTTTTGGGTAATCCAAGTTCTTCTCCCAGTTTGCGAACTTCATCTTTGTAGAGTTCTTTAATCGGCTCAATCACACGTCCTTCTGCGATGAGTTTTGCAATTTCATCCACTCGATTGTGATGTGTTTTTATCTTAGCTGCTTTATCTGTAGAACCACTTTCGATTGTATCGGGATAGATCGTTCCCTGCACCAGCATCAATTCTGCTTCTTTTTCCAATGCTGCCAGTTCCTGATTGGCAATATCAACGAAAAGTTTACCGATTATCAAGCGTTTTGCTTCCGGTTCTACAACGCCCTTAAGTTCGTTCAGATAAAGTTCTTCCGCAGCGATGATCTTGATATTTTCGAAACCGAGTTTTTCAAAATGTTCCATGATCTCTTTGGATTCGTTCTTGCGCATGAATCCTGTGTCTACATGGATGGAAAAAATATTTTCATTCCCAACTGCCTGAATGCAAAGTTCCAGAGCAACGAGGGAATCAACTCCACCTGAAAGCAGTAGAACTAATTTTCTGCCTTTTGCTTCTTTTCGAATTTGCTGAATCAGTGTTTCTTTGAAATTTTCTGCTTTCCAGTCGCGTTTTTCAGTACAAACTGAAATGAACTTATCCAGTATATTCAAGCCGTTTGTAGTATGTGTCACTTCCGGATGGAACTGCACTCCAAAAAATTTCTGATCTTTTGATTCATAAGAAGCAACTTTTATCGAATCGGAATAAGCTGTGATGCGGCATGAATCAGGTAATTCTGAGACATGATCACCATGACTCATCCAAACTGTTTGCTGAGAATCCAAACCAGAAAACAAAGCAGAATTGTTTTCGCAGTTGATCGAAGTGAATCCGTATTCTTTGTTTTCTCCGCTTTCGATCGTTCCACCCAGCATGGCAGCCAGGATTTGATGTCCGTAGCAGATTCCCAGAATTGGACTCTGAATTTCTTCGATTTCAATGTTTATACGATACGCATCTTCAGCATTTACCGATTGCGGTCCGCCGGAAAAGATGATGCCCCCAATTTCGTCTGTAACTTCAAATTCTTCGGGGTGATAGATCTCGCTGTAAACTCCCAGGTTTCTAACTCGACGAGCAATTAGATGTGTGTATTGTCCGCCAAAATCTATAATTGCAATTTTATTCATTAATCCTCTTTCATATCTAATACTAAGCTCCCCTTTGTAAGGGGAGGGCGAGGGGTTTTGGCGGATAAATAACCAATCTTGATTTTATAAAACCCCCTCCCAGTGGAATATCCACAGGATTCCACGGGATAAATTTTGTCCCCCTTCTAAAGGGGGACTTTTTGCGTCTTTGTGATCTTTGCGGTTAAGATTTCTCTTAAGCACTTACTATAAAATTCATGTTCCACTTTCAAGCCCCTCTTTTCCACTTCTTCCAGAGAATTACAACCGTTCAAATCCACAGCTCTCTGCCTGATGATCTCGCCGGTATCAAGTCCTTCATCAACAAAATGAACAGTGATTTTAGTCTCCTTTATATTATTTTCCCAAGCCCATTCATAGCCGTGTAAACCTTGATGTTCGGTAGTATCAGCAGGATGGATATTAATAATTTTTCTGGGAAATTCCTGGATGATCTCGACAGGTAAAACCTTCATATAACCTGCTAATACAATAAAATCTGGTTTCTCCGATTTCAACCATTTCAATAAAAGCGAATTATATGTTTTCTTCTTCTTTCCTTTGGATGGAATGCAATGAGTTCTGATACCCATTTCATTAGCTTTTTGCAGTCCAGGTGCTTCAGATTTATTGGAAAAGACAGTTTGGATTTCGCAAACATCTTTCAGAATTCCAGACTGAATATTTTTGGCAATGGCAAACATATTGCTGCCACGACCACTGATCATGATAATGATTTTATTCATTTAACCTCTAATTTTTTGCACCGAACTATACTAACTAAAAGAATTTTAATCTATTATATTAGGAATCCTCTCGAAATCAAATCCTTTTCTATTATTGGGGAAATTGATAATTACACCTAATTTATAACCAGTTGCTTTTAGATAATTAAATAGCTGTGCTTTGTGAAATTTATTAATTTGATTTTCACATTTTAGTTCGATTATAATTTTCTCATCAATGATTAAGTCCGCTTTATAATCCGCAATAACTTCACCTCGATAAACAATTTGAATAAGTTTCTGAGATTCAACAAAAAAATCAAGTAATTGGAGTTCAATTACTAAAGCTCTTTCATAAACTTTCTCTAAAAAGCCATTCCCAAGTCTTTTCCGAACTTCAATACAAGCTTTTTTAATCTTGTAACACTCATCCATATAAATTAAGCTTTTCATTTTTAACCTAACAAATTCGTGTTGTTGGTTTTGTTAGTTGCTTTAGATTCATTTCGCTGCAAATTCATCCAACCAACCAGCAGTTTTACTGATCTTTCTGGTAAATATCCTGCCATTATTTCGAGCATCTTTAGCCTGATGATATTTGAAGATCATCTCATCGTTTTTGGGTCCAATAATTTCAACTTTTCCAGTTTTATGCGACATCACATATCGAAATCTTTTGCTGTGGCCATTCAGCATAGTTTTAGCTTTTTCCACAATTCGATAACCCTCCAGAATTGGAAGTTGAAAATGATTTTTTACTCGTTTCACGGGTCTGCATTGGAAAACATAATAAGGATTTATTCCGCTAGAAACCAACTTATTCTGCAGCTCTGCTAAGATGTTAGGATCGTCGTTCACACCTCTCATCAAAACAGTTTGATTATTCACGATCACTCTACTTTTTAGTAATTTCGAAATTGCTCTGCGTAATTCCGGTGTGATTTCTCTGGGATGATCTACATGAGTTACAAAATATATCTGTTTGATCTTTGAATGTTTTTTTAGAGCTGCTAATAATTCATAACTATCATAGATTCTGCTTGGCAAGTAAACAGGAACTTTCGTCCCAAATCTTATGAAATCAATATGCGGAATGGTTGTAAGTTTTTCCAGGAATCGGATAATAATTTTAGTAGAAAGTACCAAGGGATCTCCCCCAGTTATCAAAATGTTATTTACTTCCGGATGTTTATTGATATACGTAACTGCTTTATTTATGTTATTTAAGACTTCATCTTTAGTAACACCGACCAGTCTTTTCCTGAAGCAGAAGCGACAATAGCTTGCACAACGATGAGTTGACAAGATTAATACTGTTTGTGGATATTTATGTTGAAATCCTAAAAACTTTGTATTGCTCAATTCACCGCTTGTATCATAAGAGCCAGTAACATCCATTTCCTGTTTGGCAGGTATCACCATTTTCTTTATTGGATCATCCGAATCTTTGAAATCAATAAGAGACAAATAGTGACGTGAGACGCTCATTGGATGTATATCAATAACCTTTTTCAGCCATTTTTCATCATCTTTGGAAATTGGTAAAAACTTCTTCAATTGATCAATCGTGATAATGTTCTTTTTCAATTCATTTTTCCAGTACATCAAAACCTCCCAATTTAATCATTTTCCAATATAAAGTTTAAAATAATTTTTTTCTTTTACCAATATCTTTTCGATAAAACATATCATCAAAAAAGTAATTATTCACCTTCTCATAAGCTTTTTGGATAGCATTATCCAGAGTTTCACCATGAGAAACAATATTTAAAACGCGACCACCTGAAGTTACAATTTCACCATCCATTTTTTTTGTTCCGGCATGAAAGATCAATTCATCAGCTTTTTCCAAACCACAAATTGGATAACCTTTTTTGTAAGCTTTGGGATAACCGCCGGAAACCAGTACCACATCCACAAAAAAACCAGCGTTGAACTCCATCTGATAATCTTTTAATGAACCATCAAAGCAGCTTAAAACCAGTCTCAGCAAATCACTTTTCATCGCTGGCAGCACAACTTCAGTTTCCGGATCACCCAAGCGGACATTGTATTCCAAAACCTCGGGTCCTTTTTCTGTGATCATCAAGCCAAAATAAACTATCCCTTTGAAATTGAAACCTTCTGCTTTTATACCTTTCATGGTCGGAAGAATTACATCCTTCTCGATTTGCTTCTTAAGTTCTTCATTGTAAAATGGAACCGGGCAGAAAGCTCCCATACCGCCGGTATTGGGTCCTTTATCGCCATCCAAAAGTTGTTTATGATCTTGCGAAGGCAGAAGAAGCTGATAATTTTCTCCATCTGTAAAAGCCAGAATAGATAACTCATCACCGATCAGTTTTTCTTCGATCAGATAAGATGCATCTTCCCCGTATTTGGAATGAATTTCCTGCAGAGCAGATTTTGCTTCTTCCAGTTTTGAGCAGACAAAAACTCCCTTTCCTGCTGCTAAACCATCATATTTTATTACACAATTACCATTGAGCTTTTTAATTACTGACAAGCTGTCTCCTTCGACTCCGCTCAGGATGACATTTTTTTTATTTTTTTGTGCTTTTTTATGGCAATTTCCAAATTCCCAGAAATCTGCAGTAGCAACTCCATATTTCTGCATGAATTTTTTAGCAAAGATCTTGGATCCTTCCAGTTGAGCTCCGGCTTTATCCGGCCCAAAAACCTTAACCGGTGTTTCGGCAAAATAGTCTACAATTCCGTTTGCCAGAGGATCTTCCGGCCCCACAAAGATCAGTTCGATCAATTCTTGAGCACAAAATTCCTTGATATCTGCAAAATCATTTACATCAATTTTTACATTATTTTTCGTTCCACCATTTCCTGGTAGAACATACACTTTATCAGCTAAATCGCTTTGTTCCAATTTCCAGGCGATGGCATGTTCCCTGCCACCAGAACCGATAACTGCAATATTCATAAAAACCTCTTGTAGCAACTAACAAAACTAACTAAACGAACTTTTTTAGTTCGAATTTGTTCGATTTGTTCGCTGCTAATTTTTCTTTATCTCCTCATCGGCTTCGACTAAACCTAGTTTCACCTCAGCAATTTCTTCTCTAAAAACTTCCTTCAATCTTTGCAGATTCAAGCTTCGGAGTGCTGCCAGTGCGGCAGAGCTCACATCGATCACAGTTGATGCAGGCGTTTTGGAAGGCATCACGAGTGATGAATTGATATTAACCATCATATCAATTTTATCTTTGAATGGCGGACAATTAATAAGCGGAATTGCCAGATTGGCTGCCAAAGCTCCACCGAGACCGTTTGATCTACCGGCAACAGCAATTACACAACCGGGTTCAACAGAATTGTTATACATCTCAGTAATTTCTGGTAATCTTTCGCCATTTTTATGAGCAGATGTGACTCTCATATCTACATAAATATCATATTTTTCCAGATGAGATTTGATTTTCTTACAATGTTCCAAATCTGCTGGTGAACCCATGATAATAATTACATAACCATCTTTAATAAGACCTGCACCCAGAAGCCGATTGTAAATTCTTGTATTGAGTGGAAGTTTGCAGGGAATAAATTTCTCTCCCAGAATTCTCTCGTAAATATCGATGTATTTTTGGGAGGAAGTTTCGATCACATCTTCGGGCAGCATATCGGGAACTTTGCCGTCAATTTTATTGTTCAAAAGCCACTGGCGAATGTATTCTTTGTCCATAGAATCAACTTTTGCAGGATCTTTTTCATAAGCAGCTTTATCCCAGAAACGGGAAGAATCGGGAGTATGGATTTCATCGATCAGAATTATTTCACCATCCACAATTCCAAATTCGTATTTTGTATCTACCAGAATTATGCCCTTTTCAGCTAATTCTTTAGTACCGAGTTCAAACAGTTTCATTGAAAGTTCTGCCATCTTGTCGTAGATCTCTTTTGTGGTCCAACCTTCTTTCACGATGTCTTCCGGTGTAATTTCACGATCATGTTCCTCTTTGGTAGTTGGGGTTAATAACGGGGTCGGAAATTTCTGATTTTGGGAAAGACCGTCAACTGCTTGTACTCCAGAGAATTCTCTTTTCCCTTTTTTGTAACCACGCCACATTGAGCCGGTCAAATAGCCGCGCACGATCATTTCCACTTTGATCGGCTGAGCTTCTTTCACCAGGCTGATGTTGGGATCAACCGCTTTGATAAGATGGTTATCGACAATGTTCCTGGTTTTATTGAACCAGTAATTCGTGATCGCATTCAGAACCGCACCTTTATTGGGAATCAGGTTGTTCAACACGCTATCAAAACTACTCACGCGATCGGAAACTACGATCAGGCGTGTTTTCTCATCGAGTCTAAAACTCTCACGTACTTTTCCGCTGTGGATCTTCTTGATCTGCGGAGTGTAGAGTTTGTCCAGACATTTCATTTTTTCTCTCCTTAATCTACCGCTAAGGTCGCAAAAACGCTAAGCGATATCTTCTTTTATTTATTTTATAAATTATTCTTCAAGCTACGCTTTCCAGATTTTTTTACCATTGAAAAGACTTAACTGCAAGCATTTCTCTGATTGAAGTCTTTTCAAGGTTTGCATCAATGTTTAAAATGTCGTATTCCCGTAAAGATCATAGCAATATCCAGATCATCACAGGCTTTGATTACTTTTTTATCTCTGATTGATCCACCGGGCTGAACGATAGTTTTGATGCCGGCTTGAGATGCTGTGACTACATTATCTGGAAAGGGAAAGAACGCATCAGAAACCAGGATTGCATTTCCAAACTGTTCATCATAATATGAGATCATTTCTTTTCCATTATATTCAAAGCTTAAATTTTCGGTAGCTTTTTCGATGGCAAGTTTGGTAGAGATCAAACGATTCGGCTGACCAGCTCCCATACCCAGAAGTTGGAAAGCTCCATCTTTCTCTCTCACGATCACAATTGAATTCGACTTAACCTGTCGCATTGCTGTGATGCCGAACTCGATAAGTTTTTTCTGTTTTTCAAGATTTACTTTCCGCTGTGTTACCACCTGCATCTTATCGTGCAATTTTGTATCAGTATCTTGAACCAGCAGAGAATTAAACAGATATTTCATATCGATATTACTACATGATTGATTTGGATCAAATTGAACGATCCTGAGATTTTTATGGAACTCCAGGTATTCCAGAGCTTCTGCGCTGAAATCAGGAGCAACGACCACTTCCACGAATTTACGCTTGGATTTATCTTCGTTGTTCAATTCGAAAAACTCAACTGTTTTCAAATCTACTGGTTTGTTGAAGGCAATGATGCTGCCAAAAGCTGAAACCGGATCGCCCTGCCAGGCAAGCTGCATTGCAGTTAATTGATCATCAGCTTCCGCCAGTCCGCAGGGATTGCTGTGTTTGATAACTGCAACGGCAAATCTGCTCAAATCTTTCACCGCATCTATCGCACCTTGAATGTCGTTGAGATTGTTGTAGGAAATTTCCCTTCCATGCAGAACATTCATGTCATAGAGTGAGTTTTGCTTTCCTGCTTCCCGATAGAAAAATCCTTCCTGATGCGAATTTTCGCCGTAACGGAGTTTCTTTCCACCAGTAAAATGAAGACGAATGCTTTTCTCATCTGCCTGTTCATCCATAGTCGTGGAGATCAAAGCGTCATAATCTGCTGTATGATTGAACGCTTTTCGCATCAGCTTGAAACGTGAATCATAACCGAGAGTTCCTTCGTTATCTTTCAATTCGTTCATGATAAGTTGATAATCATTCACATCGGTAACAACTGCCACATGTATAAAATTTTTGGCAGCAGCACGAACCATGGTTGGTCCGCCAATGTCGATGTTTTCGATCAGGGCATCAAAATCAGCTCCCGATTCCTTCACTCTGGAGAATGGATAAAGATTGCACACCACCAGATCGATGGGTTGGATTCCCAGTTTTGCAGCTTCGGCAGCATCTTTGTCCCGATCAAATAAAATCGCTGATTCGATGTTGAACGAGATCGTTTTCATTCTGCCACCGAAAGCTTCCGGGTTTCCGGTTACAGACTGGATTTCCGTAACTTTGATTCCAGCATCTTCCAGCACTTTTCTGGTGCCGCCGGTTGATATTATTTCACAATCAAATTCTTTTAAGATTTTTGCCAAATCAACGATCCCGGTTTTATCGGAAACGCTTAATAGAGCACGTTTTATCTTTATCATAATTTCCTCAAGTTATCTTTTGTAGAATCTCCACTAAGCTCCCCTTCGTAAGGGGAGTTTGAGGGGTTTTGTTTGAAAGTAATATAAATTCCACTATCAGAAAACCCCCTCCCAGTGGAATATCCATAGGATTCCACGGGATAAATTTTATTCCCCCTTCTAAGGGGGATAGATATTTACACATATTGTTTTCCTTCATATTTTTTATAATTTATAATATTTTTTACATGGAAGAAAATAAGTTCTTCCAACTCAGGTTCAAATTTTACTTTTTCAAATTCATCAGGAAGAATTTCTGCCATTTCGATTGCTTTCCTGATATTTTTTTTATATATTTTTTCAATATCATTAGGTTCTTTTTGTTTGAACTTTTTTGCTTCAAAAACTTTCTCAATATCGAGTTCTATCGGTTTTTCATCATCGCCTGCAGCCATGTGTTTCCAATCACCGGCTTTCATATCAAAAACATATTGCGGAATGAAGCGATGGGCATATTTAACGGCAAATTTTATAGCTTCGATTATGTATTCAAATTCATCTTCAGACAAGGCATAATGCAAGTTCAAACGAACCCAACCGGGTTTGATTCCTGAATATCCGACATTTGTTATCATGCAGCGATAATAATTTGACGTCTGCATTTCGATGTGCATAAGTTTATGTCCGTATGGTCCGGCGCAGGAACAGCCGGCTCGAGTCTGAATTCCAAACAGATCATTCAGAAGTCGTGTTACAAATTTGGAATGCAGGATTCTGTCGCCATGCACGATGTTGAAGGGAATTATAGGCACCTTCTTTTCCACCTCCTGAGGTCCGTAAAAAAGAATCTTATCTTCACATTCAAAAGCTTTTTTGAAATTGGAATAATAATAGTTTTCAATTTTCTCTATCGCTTCCAGCCCAACTTTTTCTTTAACCTGGAATGCGAGTGAAGTCTTGATAGCCTGCAAAATTCCCGGTGTTCCTGGTTTTTCTCGGGTTTCGATGTCGTGAATATACTCTTCGCCTTCTGGAGAAACGTAATCTACCGTTCCACCAGCAGCGACGGTGGGAGGAAGTTGTTTCGGATAAATATTTTCATTGAAGATCAGAATTCCCGAACTTCCCGGTCCGCCCAGAAACTTGTGCGGAGAAAGGTAGATTGCATCAAAATAACTTTCTGCGTCTCGATTCATATCAATCTCTATATAAGGTGCACAAGCAGCAAAATCAAAACAGGCGATTGCTCCGTTTCTATGCAATATCTTAGCAACTTCGTAAACAGGAGTTTTTAATCCTGAAACATTGGAAGCGGCAGAGAAAGAACCGATCTTGGGGCGATGATCATATTGGGGATCTGAAACCATCTTTTCCAAAGCATCCAGATCGATCTCTTCGTTCTCATTCATAGGCACTTCCACTACATCACAGAGAGTTTGTCGCCACATAATCTCATTGGAATGATGTTCGTATGGCCCCACAAAAACTATCGGTTTATGATTCTTAATGAAATCTTTCAATTCCTTGTTGCATCCAGTTCTGGAAGAATCACGTTCCAAGCAGCTATTCAGAAATAGATTTATTTTTTCGCGAGTTGCCGGAGGCCAGTAAACACCTAAAATCTGCTGCAATCTTGTAATACCGCCGGTTGTGCCCGATTCTGTAAAAATGATTTTTCCGTGTTTTCCTGCATTCACCAATTTCTTGATGTTTTTCTCGGCATCGTGCAAAAGTTCAGTCATGGTTTTGCCGGTGAAATCATCTTCGGTATGTGTGTTGGCATAATACTGCATAATGTGCATCATATAGTTTTCGATGGAATACAAACAGCGTCCGCTGGCAGTGTAATCGGCATAAACTAACGGCTTTTCACCAAAAGGAGTTTCAAACATTTTGTTACGACCGATAATATCCTTTCTCAGCCATTCCAGATTTTTGATCAGTTCTTTTGCTTTCATTTTTGACCTTTATTTAATTTTATTGATTTTAACCATTCCTCAAATACAGGATTCTGAATCTGATAAGTACCATTAGTTTTAATAACAAGGTTTTTATTAATTAAACTGTTTAATGTAGTTGTTAAAGATGATGTTTGCGGTAAATCATGTTCTTCTCGAAATCTACTTGAAAACAGCTTATTATCTCTTAACCCAGAAAGAGCATGTAAGGTTCTTCTTTGATTTGAACTTAATTGATCGTAAATATTCTGAAATATCATGGATTGGCTAGCGATAATTCGATTCATCCAAAGATCTTCAAAATCGGGGTTATCTTCACTAATTCCCTCATATATCAATTCCCAAACAACAGCTGCAAAATATTGAGTAAAATGTGGATGGTTTCTCGATTTAGTCAATATTGAGTTTATCGTTATATCTCTGATTTTCAAATTTGTATCGGAAAATCTTTTTGTAATAAATACTCTTAGATCCTCTTTTTTGATAGGATGGATAGGTAGTTTGAAACCATATTCATAAAAAGGTGAATTGTAATCGGTAAAAACAAATTCCATCAATGATTTATTGCTTTCCAAAAAAATATATGACACTTTAGATTGATGTTGGAATTCTGTTCTCATCCAATTTATTAAAAATGGTTTTATTCTTTGGACTTCCTGAAACTCGTCAAAAGCAATACAAATTTTCTTTTGGGATTTTTCTGCTATCTGCTGAGGTATCTTCAATATCGTTTCAATATCATTAGAATTTTCTAACTGTTTAATTTCAAATGATACAGAAGGTTGACCGAAATTGTCGAAAGATATTTTTGGATATAAATTCTTGAAATATTCCCCAATTTTTTGAGATAGTTTTTTAATTTCAGTTCTCCAGTCGAATAAACATTTTGCTAGTAAAGATGCGTATTTTCGAGCAAATTCATCTAAGGATTCGATTCCGTAAAAATCAAAATAAAGAGTAATGATATCGGGTTCATTAAGCTCTTTAAAAGCTTTCAGGATCAGTGATGATTTACCATACCGTCTTGGTGAATTGATCCAAAATGATTTAGAGTTGATGATTGCCCTTTTAATCTGCTTCAATTCCTCTGCCCGGTTACAAAAGTTGTCACCTTCTACAATCTCTCCATATTTAAACGGATTTTCCATACCCCCTCCTAATTCAGGTCGCAATATTGCGACTCGTTATTTAGCGACCTATGTATTACGCCAAACTGCGTTGCGCATTTTTGCGCAATATGAAAATCCGTCAATTCTATTCTAAAGAAATTTTCTTTTTTCATTTCACTGCTATCGCTTCAATTTCAACTTTAGCACCTAAGGGAAGTTTAACGACTTCAAAAGCAGCACGAGCAGGAAAATCTTTTGTAAAGTAGGATGCATAAACTTCGTTCATGGCGGCAAAATCATTCATATCTGCCAGATAAACAGTCGCTTTTACAATGTTTTCGTAACTTAACCCAGCTTTTTTCAAGATTGCTCCGATATTTTTGAAAACCTGTTTGGTTTGTTCCTTCACATCATCAGATACAAATTTACCAGTTTCAGGATTGATAGGAATCTGCCCGGAAATGAAGAGCAGATCACCAGCCCACACAGCCTGAGAATAAGGTCCCACAGCCTGCGGAGCGTTTTGGGTTGAGATTGTTTTTTTCATTTTATCCTCTTATTTTTCTATCCTTGAAAAGGCTTCTTTCACATTCTCTTCTCACATTACATTTTCAAGGCTGTTTTCAACTCTGAAAGTCTCAACTGCAAGAATCAGTGAAAGAGAGCTTTTCAGAGTTTTTTCCCAACAGTTTCCTCCAGCCGTCTCTGAGCTATGGCCTGGCAGGCAGAAAGACGATTAAAGTTTTTCATTTTAAAAGTTGCTCTCAATATATTCCACAATATTCCTGAATATCTTCAACCCTTCCCCATCTTCACTGATATCGGGATTATTTCTCTTTATTTGTCCCCAGTTGGGATGATTATATAAACTCAAAAAAGCTTCGGGATGCGGCATCAGACCAAAAACCTGTCCAGTGTCGTTGGTCAATCCGGCACAATTCAAAGCGGAACCATTGGGATTAAGCGGATATTCATCAGTTACGTTTCCATCCGCATCGCAATAATTCAAGCAGTTCAAATCTTTCTCCATGATTGCTTTTTCGATTTTTCCATCTTTAATGATCAGTTTTCCTTCACCATGCCGCACCGGAACGGGTAGAATATCAATTCCATGCAAAAACGGAGTTTTGTTTTCAGGATTAACTTTGCAGTAAACCCAGCGATCTTCAAACTTAGCAGAATTATTCCTTGTAAGAGTTACCTCCTGCTGCCAGCTTCCTGATACATCGGGCAGAAGTCCCATCTTTACCAGAAATTGGAATCCGTTACAAACACCCAGAATGAATTTCCCATCATCCAGGAACTTTTTGATCTCAGCCATGAATTGATGTCCATCTGCCATTTTCTTGAATTTCATTTTATTGGAGAGAACTTTTCCCGAACCCAGATCATCACCGAAAGCAAATCCACCCGGAAAATTCAAAACATCAAAATCCTGAATGCTGATCTTTCCTGCAAAGACATCGTTCAAATGGCAAATTATGGTATCCGCTCCAGCCAGTTTATAGGCTGCTGCCATCTCCTCTTCGCAATTTATTCCAAAACCTGTTATTATTAACGCTTTAACTTTTTTCATAATTTCCTTTTGTAACTCAAAGCTCCGACTTTGAGTTACGCAAACAGGATGTTTGAGTTACATAAGTCCTCTTTCCCAAGCTGTTCTTAGTTTATTCATTTCTATATAAATAACTTCTTTGTTTCTGTATTTCATTATCATTTTTTCTTCGCTTGTTACTTTTCCCAAAAGAGTCGCTTCATTTTCGAAAAGTTCTTCAAATTTGTTTTTATTTTCAGGTTTTATACTGCAGATAAATCGGGAATGCGACTCAGAGAAAAGTATAGCGTTTAAATCCAGTTCAGAAAATATATCCAAATTGATTTCTGCTCCGAAACCACCTCCAAAGGCAGATTCTGTAAGAGCTACAGCCAATCCGCCATCCGAGATGTCATGGTTAGATTCGATCAGATTCTGCTCATTTGCTTGCATCACTTTTTCATAAATTCGTTTAGCATCATCCTTTCTAACTATCGGAACGTTTTCACCCAGTTCATCGAACAGGCGATAAAACTCGGAAGCACCAATTTCGTTATAAGTTGTTCCGATCTGATAGATCAAATCTCCTTCCGCTTTGAAATCGCTGGTCACGGTTTGGCGAACATCATCCACTTTTGCCACCATTGAATAGAGAATTGTGGGCGGTACGGAAATCTTAATGTCACCGGCTTTGAAATCATTCTTCATGCTATCCTTGCCGGAAGTCATGGGAATATTATAGAAGGTGGACATATCGAAAAGTGCCTGGTTCATCTGTACCAGTTTTGCCAGCTTCAATTTGCCATCGGGATTTGTAACAGGATCGTAAGCAGAATCGGGAACGCAGAAGTTATCGTTAACCGTCCAGAAACGATTAGTTTTATCTTCCGGATCGGGCAGTTTTCCACCCACTGCAATTATCTGCCGGATCGCTTCATCAAAAGCTCCGGCACTCATCTGATAAGCATCTATATCGCTGTAGCGGGGTAGAATGCCATTGGAAACAGCAATTCCTGTAAAGTTATCAAAATTTATTCTCATCACAGCTGCGTCCTGCGGAGCTTTTCCTGCCGGTCCCATCAAAGGTTTGATCGTTGTTTTGCCCTTCACTTCATGATCGTATTGCCGGATCACATTTTCCCGGGAACAGATATTCAAGCTGCCCATCAATCTTTCCAGGATTTCGTTGTAATCCAGATTTTTTGGAAGTTGTGGCTCATGCAAATCAGGTTTTTCCCAGACGGCTTCCATATATTTTCTGGGAACTCCATCATGCAGGAAATCCATATCCAGATAAGCAACTGATTTCCCATCAAAACGTACATCGATAAAGCCATCATCTGTGAAATTACCAATTTCGGAAAGTTCCACTTCACGCTCTTTTGCCAATGCAAAGAGTTCTTCTTTATTATCATCAGTAACCACAAAAGTCATCCGTTCCTGAGATTCGGAAATAAAGATCTCCCAGGGTTTTAGATTCGCATATTTCAGGGGAACTTTTTCCAGATTTACAACTGCACCACCGGAAATTGTAGCAAGTTCTCCTACAGATGAAGAAAGTCCCCCGGCACCATTATCTGTAGAACATTTTATCAAACCCTGCTGCACGGCTTCCTGCATGAAATCACTTACCAGCTTCTGAGTAATGGGACTGCCGATCTGAACGGCTGATTGCGGTGAATGCTCATCGATCTCGGCTGAAGAAAAGGTAGCACCATGAATTCCGTCTTTGCCCACGCGGCCACCAGCCATGATGATCAAATCTCCGGCAGCGATCGGTTTAAGCCAGGAATTCATGCCATTTAATTTGTAGGGCATCACTCCGCCAGTACCGCAATAAACCAGCGGCTTGCCGCTGTAGCGATCATCAAAAATGATCGAGCCGTTCACAGTGGGAATGCCAGATTTATTGCCGCCATCTTCTATGCCGTGCCGCACGCCTTCCATAATTCTGCGAGGATGCAATTGACCGGGAAGCAATTCTTTATCGTAATATGGAGAACCAAAACAAAGTACATTTGTATTAAAAAGCAACTTTCCACCGCCGATGCCTGTTCCCAGCGGATCACGGTTATTGCCCAGAATGCCGGTGATCGCTCCGCCGTAGGGATCGATGGCAGAAGGCGAATTGTGGGTTTCCACTTTCCAAACGAAAACGTTTTCATCATCAATTTTCACAACGCCGGCATTATCGGTAAATATCTTGAGTAGCCAGTTATTTCCTGATTTTTCTAATCTTTCCCTCACTATTTCGGTTGATCTGCGAATATAAGTTTTAAACAGGGAATCGATCTTTAATTTTTCTCCAGTTACTTTGTTTTCATAATCTATGGTAGCGGCAAATTCTTTGTGTTTGCAATGTTCACTCCAGGTTTGTGCCAGCACTTCCAGTTCGCAATCGGTGGGGTTTTCAGGCAGTTCTTTTTCCTTTCGATATGTTTTCACTTTCCCATCTGTAAAATGAGCCTGGATCGCTTTCATCTCTTCCAAATTTAATGAAAGTAACATATCTTTGGAAAGTTTCATCAGTTCTTCATCAGAAACGTTAAGATCAATGATCTTTACCTGCTCATCGGAAGCAATCTTCACTTCCGGAACATAATCTATCCTACCCGTAAATTTACCAAATTCAAAATGATGAATGAGTTTATTGCCAAGTTGCTTTTCGGCAAGTTCCTTTAATTCTGTGTTATTTAAATCGTTTTCAAATAAATAGATATCTTCTGTGTAAATATGCTGAGTATTTACATCCAGATTAATATCGAGGATATCGTTCAAAGTTTTCTGAGCTGACACTCCTTCATCATCGGTTACGCCGGGCATCTTTGCAGCCAGAACAAACGTTTTGAAACGATCATTCTGATAAAACGAATTGATGTAAACATCGTGAATGATCTCATCTTTCAGACCAAGATTAGCGAACTTTTCAATATCTTGCTTGGGAAGATCGTGCATCACGTTGAAGATCTTGCCGGTTTTCACTTTTCCAGTATCGATGTTCAGGAAAGCTTTTGCAGCATTTTGCACCTGCTCTCCCTGTACATCTCTTATTCTTTCTTTTAAAACTAATTGAATCTGATTTTTCAAATTCTCTCCATCTTTATTTCATTAAAATCATTTTTTTTGTAATTGTATCATTTCCTGTTTTCAAGCTTACAAAATAGATTCCGCTGGAAACAGGTTGGTCGTTATCATCAGTTCCGTTCCAAACGATTTGCTGATCTGACGATTGATTGATTTGAAGATTTGAAAAGGTTCTGATTTTTTGTCCTTTCAGGTTATAGATTGCGATGGTGGCAAACGAGGAAGTTTGCGTTACATTAAAGCTGATTGTCGTAGTAGGATTGAATGGATTGGGAAAGTTGGAAAGTGATATTTTTTGATTATCAGGAAGATCATTCCCGGCTGAAGAATTATCGTATTCATAAAGCTTAACTGAACCGGAAAGCCAGACTGGATTATTCAGATTATTAAAATTATCCCAGAATCCATACCAGCTTTCATTTGTTGGAACATCAAAAGAAGCTGAACCAGACTGCATCTCTAAAATTTCATTGAACGTTTCGAAATTTCCACCCATTGTATAAATTTGATAATAAAGATCATCGGTCATAAAGAAGTTGACAACACCACCATCTTTTGCTGCATAAAACTCTGTATCATCTATATCATCAAAAATGAAATCTCCATGAATTATCTGTTTTAATACATCGTATTCAAATACCATTTGATAATCTTGTTCAGGATCAGCAGGAGTCGGAATTTGTGTATATTCGATATTCGGCATTTCACCATCTGCGATAAACACATATTCATATTCTTCACCGTTTATCGTATTATCGATCAATAAACTGTATTCATCTGGATTTACAGGATCATCTCCAATGGAAGATTCCATTCTGGCATAAAATGATCTTCCTTCTCCGACGATGAAAACATATTTTCCATCTTCATCGGTATAACCAAAGTTATCATAAACTAAGCCGGGATCAGTTATTTTCAATATTATCTTTGCACCATCAATAGGATTGCCGTTAATATCTTCGGCATAAACAGTTATCGTAGCATGTTCTTCTGAATATCTGTCTGTAACCGGCAAAAGCAGACCATCACTGCGAATTTCGAATACCGAACCGAAAACCTTGCCCCAGCCGTTTTCATAAACCAGTGGAATATTGATATAGCCATTTACAGGTTCCCACATGATCCAGCCTTCGTTCCAAAATTCGTTCCAGGTATGATCTCCAGAATAGCTGAGAACACTTGAGCAGGGAATTAATGCAGAGCGCGCAGCAGCTGAAGTGAGATCGGCATATTCACCACATCTTCCAAAATGCTTACGATAAATCCTGACGGGTTGATGCGGACGTTCATAATTGGAAGTGAAACTCATGGATGCATTTATCCAATTTGTTACTTTATTTATAGCAGTATCAGTTGTTCCGCCGGATTCATCCCATAAAACAGAAATTCCGGAAAGTTCATCTCGCAGAACTGGATAATTCATATCAGCCTGATTAAACAAAAAATCTCGCCAGAATCTGCCAACTGGAGGTGCTACAATATTATTTTGATGCGTGTTATTATCTTCCACTATTTCAGGATCGACATATGATGATATCGCATCCGTTATTTTGGGATGAACGATATACATGTAGTAAATTTCTTTGGGAATTTCAAATTCGACCGTATCACCATTTTCATCGATTTTCCAATATTTAGCCGTTGAATAATAGTTTTCATCTGTTGTCGATGTTCCATAATCAACAATTTGTACAAAATCCAGATTCAGATCGGCCACAAAAAGCAGCATTGCATTATAATCGAATAATTCAGGATAACAAAAATCGGAACTGAGAAACTGAACTGATGAATGAGCGATTGCAAATGCTATCTCATCAATATGGGGATCATAAGAATTGTTGATTACTGCTGCAAGTTCATTCTGTGTATCTGTATCTAATTGAGTAAATTTATTCTGTAAAGCCGGCCTCAGCCATTTGGGACTCTTTTCCAAAGCTGCCAGAGCATCCGAGGTTAAAAGATCCAGAAAGTTCGAAACAACATTGATCTGACTTGAAATGTGATCAAATCTGGCACCCAGAAGATCACCATTATTCAAAATCGCTTCCAGATCAAGAGAATCAACTAATACCCAGCCTTCACGATTTGTTTCGTTATGATCCTTTTCAAAATTCCGATCATAATCTTCCTTGGAAATTGTTTTGGCAGGTTTTCCCTTAATATCATTCCCTGCGGGAAGATAATTTGTAAGCCCATTTTCTGCGATTAATGCTACTGTAAAAATCAATAAAAAAACCAAAATAATACAACGTTTCATCTTCCCTCCAAAAAAATAAATAAAGAAAATTCTTAAATTTGACTATCACCGTGGCAGAGCCAAGGTGTATTTCGCTAAATTTATTTCAGCAAGCTGAAAATCGAATTTTCATTATTTACCCCTCTCCGGCAACTGCCGTATCTCCCCTCAAACAGGGGAGAAAATTTGGAAAACCCCGATGCAGAGCAGCGAGGAATTCTTTCGATTAAATATCAAATTTTAAATCCTGCGAGTATGCTCCACAGGATTCGATTATTATCTGCTTCTCTTCTATTATCTCGCCTACCACTTGAGATTTTATCTGCAAATGTTCAAGAACTTTTTTTGTGTCTTGGGGAGAAACAACAATCATCATGCCATTTCCCATATTCCAGGTTCTGTAGGCTTCATCTTCTGCAACTTCTCCCATTTTCTGGATGGCTTTCACCATTTCGGAAGGTTCGATCAAATTATCGAAATATGCTCCCAGGCCTGTTGCTTTTAAAATTCTATTGAAATTCCCGGGAATGCCACCGCCGGTAATATGAGCAATTCCTTTGATCTTGATTTTTCGTTCTTCTCCAAAGCGACCGAGAATTTCCAGAAGTTGGCCGGAATAAATGGTGGAAGGTTCAAGTAATGCTTCTCCCCAACTTATTCCAAAAGGAGATTTTTGCAGATAAGCATCTTTACCAAGTTTGTTTTCAATAATATATCTTACCAGGGAAAAACCGTTGGAACGAAAACCTTTTTCCTGGAGAGCTATGATCTTATCTCCAACCTTAATGTCTTTACCGGTAATAACTTTATCTTTTTCCAGAATTCCAACTGCTGTTGCATTCCACACGTTGCCATTTACCGATTTTCCCACTTCGGCAATCTCACCACCCGGAATAATTATCTTCTGTTGCTGGCAAGCCTTTGCCAATCCACTCATCAATTCTTCCACAATTTTCGCATCGACTTTATTTGTATCCAGCGTGTTTGTGATGGAAATCGTTTCAGCGCCCAGGCAAACTGCGTCGTCGGCAACCATAGCCAGCAGATCAAAACCCATCGTATCATACTTACCTATTTTCTCAGCGATCTCCATCTTGGTTCCAACTCCGTCATCGCCCTGAACCAGATAAAAATCTCCCATATCGATGAGTCCGGCAAAAGAGCCATCTTCCACTAACGGTTCACCGATCATTCCTTTGCGGGAAGCAAATGTAGATTTGGCAAAAGCATAAGCAATTTTGGAAGCAGCGTCACCAGCTTTTATGTCAACTCCGGCTTTTTTATAGTTAATCATTAAAACTCCAATCTTAAATCAAACCTCTCTGCGAAACTTCGTTTCTCTTCTCCCCTTACAAAGGGAGCTTTTTCAATTTTCAATCTTAACGTCTTCGCTGCTTTCATTTGATTCGGCACTTAAATAGATATCGTGGGCTTTGCCTTCTCGAATAGAAAGTGCAGAAACCAGTTCCAGAACTGCTTTCTCATGGAATTCTTGTAGATTTGCAGCTCCACAGGTTCCCATTGATGATTTTATTTTGGAAAGAGTTTCATCCAGATTATCTCGCAGGTGTCCGGCATATTCCACCAAACCTTCCACGCCTTCCACAAATTTGGATTGGTTATAGCGTTTATCCTTCCAATCTCTGGCCCGGGCAGAGCCTTCGCCCCAATACGGTTTCATCACGCGATTATTCACAACAATTTTCTCGGTGGGCGATTCTTCCATCCTGGCAAAATACCTTCCCATCATCACATAATCTGCTCCCAAAGCCAGAGCGATTGTGATGTCTTTTGTACTCGTAACGCCACCATCTGCGATCACAGGAATGTATTTTCCGGTTTCTTTAAAAAAGTCATCTCGAGCTTTCACAACATCCACAATAGTAGTTGCCAACCCGCGTCCTGTTCCTTTCTGTTCCTGAGTTATGCAGATCGAACCGCCACCCATTCCAACTTTGATCGCTGCCGCTCCAGCATCCACTAAATAACCAAATCCAGCTTGTGTGATCACATTGCCGGCAATTATCGGAATTTGTGGATATCTGTTCTTAATCCAATCTATAGTTTCTTTTTGATAAACTGTGAATCCATCAGAAGAATCGATCGCAATCACATCGACTTCAGCTTCCACCAATTCAGGAACTCGCTCTTCATAATCGTGAGTATTGATGGAGGCAACTGACAGCAGGCGTTTCTTTTCATCATGAACTTCCAGAGGATTGTTAAGATGATCATTAATGTCTTTTCGGAAAACAAGATAAAGCAGTCTTCCATCTTCATCCAGAATGGGAAGAACAGATTTATGACTTTCCAATAAAATATTATTCGCTTCTTTCAGATCGGAAATATTGATACCAACTTCAATGTTTTCTTTTGTAATCATCCTGTCAGCAATTTTGTAATTGGAATGAAGAGAAATATCATAATCCCATTTGGAAATAAGACCCAGGAATTTATCGTCTCCATCTACCACAGGAAAAGTAGAATGCCCGGTAGATTTGCGAATGTGATACATTTCCTCAATAGTCATATCAGGCTTCACAGCTTTTGGTTTTACAAACCCTGCTTTATGATTTTTGATTTTCCTGATCATGTCTGCTTGAGATTGAACGGTTTGAGAACTGTAGATAAAAGCAGCTCCACCCAATTTTGCCAGCTCAATTCCCATTTTTGCCCCGGATACAGATTGCATGGCTGCTGAAACCAGGGGAATATTTAAATAGAATTTCTTTTCATTATTTTTGGAATATACCAGCGGAGTTCGCAATGAAATGTTATCTGGTGCAGTTTGCGCGGTACTGAGCCCCGGAAGCAAGCGATATTCCATCAAAGTTCGGGATGGCTCATTTATGATCTTCTTTGCCATTCACTCTCCTAATTTTACTTTTTGATCTTCACTTCGTCGATCAAATATTTCTTCTCACAATATAAACATCTAACCTGAGAAGTCTGGTCATCTGTCAATTTGAATTTGGAAATAATTGGTTCTGAATTTGTTATACATTTTGGATTCGGACAATTAATAATATCTTCGATGTGTTCGGGCAATTGTAAATGTGCTTTCTTGGCGACTTCAAAATCTTTGATTATAATAAGAGTAGCTTCAGGTGCAATAAGAGCAATACTGTTAACTTCAAATTCGGAAAGTTCTTTGTTTTCAATCTTTACAATATCCTTTCTACCGATCTTATTGCTGAAAAGATTCATGCCAACCATCACGACTTCGTTGCCTTCCAGATGAAGAATATCCAACACTTTTCTGATCTTACCGGCTGTGATGTGGTCAATAACTGTTCCATTTTTAATTGCGTTAACTTTGATCTGTTTAACCTGACTCATTTTATACCTCCCCGAGAAGCATAGATATTATCGCCTGACGCGTAAATACTCCATTTTTTGCTTGCGGGAAATAATAGGCAAACTTGGTGTTATCAACATCTTTATTAATTTCATCGACCCTTGGCAGAGGATGCATAACTTTGAAATTCTCTTTTACGTCGGATAGCATAGATTTTTCTAAAATGTAAGAGCCTTTTACTTTTTCATAATCTTCGGGATCGGCAAATCTTTCTTTCTGGATGCGTGTAACATAAAGAATATCAAGATCGCTGATATTTCCATCCATATCTTTATATTCTTTGAATTTTATACCTGAATTTTTCAAATCGTCTTTAATATATTGCGGCATTTGCAAAAATGATGGTGAAAAAAACTTGAAATTTGCACCAAACATAGCCATCGCCTGAGCCAGAGAGTGAACGGTTCTACCGAAGCGAAGATCTCCAGCTAAACCTATTGATAAATTTTCTAATGAACCTTGTGTTTTGATGATGGAATAAAGATCTAATAAAGCTTGCGTGGGATGCTGATTCGCACCGTCACCAGCATTCACAACTGGAATATCTACAACTTCTGAAGCATAACGCGCTGAGCCTTCGATCGGGCTACGCATAATGATAATATCGGAATATTGGGCAATAGTTTGAAGTGTATCAGCAAAACTTTCACCCTTTTTGGCTGAAGTATTTTTGGTACCGCTCATAATGATAGTGTCGCCGTTCATTCTTTTCATAGCTGTATCGAACGAGAACATCGTTCTGGTCGATGGTTCAAAGAATAATAGCGCAGCCAGTTTTCTCTGCATATCGGGAACGATATCGCCATTCTCGATCTTGGCAGCCACTTCCATTAGATGCATTATCTCTTTAGTTGTCAAATCTCGCATTGAGATCAAATTTTTCATAGCTTCTCCTTTTTTATTTTTTTGAACCTTGAAAAGGTTTATAAGACTATTCTTTCGACTAAACCTTTTCAATGGTTCTAACTCATTTTCAACCTTGAAAAGAACTGACACAAAAGAATTCCTCCAATTGAAGTCTTTTCAAGGTTTCATTCTTTCTTCATACGCTTTCCAGGCTCTTTCGCGATAAAGTTTTGCTTCAGCTTGCGGATCATCGGCTTTTAAGATTCCGCGACCAACAATGATGCAGTCTGCTCCACCTTCCACTGCCTGCTCGATGGTAATGTATTGCTGTCCCATGGCATCGGAACCGGCTTCTTTTTTTACTCCCGGCATCATCAGAACTTCACTTCCAGGAAACTTTGCTTTGAAACGTTTAATATCTTCTACCGAATTTCCATGCCCGATGAAACCTGCCACCCATTGCGGGTTCTTCTTGGCAGCTTCAAAACATTTGCGAGTGTAAGTTTCGTTCAAAAGATTTCCTTTGCTGCTCATTCGTGCCAGAACAAATCCGGCATGTCCTTCGATTCCTTCAAATAACCCTTTCAGGATCATTTCACCCGCAACCATGTGAACTGTTACATATTCCGTCCAATCTGCTATTTTGTAAACTCCATTGCGGAACTGATGACGAACTGTGTTGCCAATATCAGCAAATTTGCGATCTTCAAAGATCAAAAAGTTCTGACATTTGGAGTATTCCTGCAGTTTGGGAACGAAATTCTCATCATAATCATCGATGATATCCACATGCGTTTTCAGCATCACTATTTCTTCACCAACTTTATCCAGCATTTCGAAAAATTCTGCTTGAGTAGTTACATCCAATGAAAGAACGAGATTAGATTTCTTTTCCTGCATTTTGTTCAGAAGCTTTTGTGTGAGCGGATTGATGTATTTTTCTTTTTTAGAAGGTTTGTTTAATGATGCCGTGAATTCTTCCACTTCCTTCACTTTTTCATCTGTTATCAAACCTTTGCTTTGCAGCAGTTCCACAATTTCAGCCAGAGAAATCAGGCTGTGGAGATTGTAACCTTGCTTTGCCAGTTCTGCTATGCCGTTAGCACTGCGGTCGATAACAACCACAAAATCTTTTACTATGACGCCTTCTTTTTCATAACCTTCCGCTGTTTCGATCTTGCTGGCTCCGGTCGTGATCAGATCATCTATTACTAGACATTTTGCACCTTTTTCAAATTTTCCGATCACATTGTTGCCGGTTCCATAGGCTTTTTCTTCTTTGCGCATGTAGATCAGCGGCTTATTCAGCTTGGAAGCAACAAGTGATGCAATCGGTAAAGCTGTGTAGGGAATTCCTGTGATTACATCAAAATCCATATCTTTGATCTTTTCCACCAGCAGATCAGCCACGCCATCCAGAATTGCGGGAAAGCTGATCATATCACGCAAATCGAAATAAAACGGTGAGACAAGCCCGCTCTTCAAAGTGAAGCTGCCGAACTTGATCGCTCCGATCTTTTCCAGTTCCAGAACAAATTGTTCTTTGGTCATTATAAATTACTCCTCTGTCCCGGCGTAGTTTAATGAAGCCGGATAATTTTTTTAGCAACGAACAAAACAAACAAAGACGAAATCATTTTCGATTTTATATTCCGATATGATTTCAGTCCCCCTTCATAAGGGGGAACAAAATTTATCCCGTGGAATCCTGTGGATATTCCACAGGGAGGGGGTTTCTCATTTAATTTAATTTTCATAAATCTCATCGAACCCCTCTGTTCTGAACAAATTCATAATTTGTGCAGAACATCTCCCCTTCAAAGGGGAGCTTAACTTTCCCACCAACAAAACAAATCTTGATTTCACAACCTGCTTTCATTCCTTCAAACGGTGAATACTTTGCTTTTGTCTGGAATTTTTCAGCTTCTATCTTCCAATTTTTATCAGGATCGATCACGATCAGATCGGCAATATTTCCAACTTGAATCTCTCCTCGTTTTTCGATGTTAAAAATTTCTGCAGCATTTCCACTGATCAACTGCGAATATCTTTTTAATGAAATGTGACCTTTATTTACTAACCAGAAAGTCATCGGAATTGCAGTTTCCAAACCGGGAAAACCGGATGGAGCATTGGAATATTCTTGCTTCTTTTCTTCCAGTGAATGTGGTGCGTGATCTGTTCCCAGACAATCAACGGTTCCATCTTTGATAGCAACTAACAATGCTAGGTTATCTTCTTTTGTCCGTAATGGCGGATTTATCTTACCAAAATTATCCACCTGCTTTAAAATTGTTTCATTCAATATCAAATGATGCGGAGTTACTTCGCAGAAAATGTTATCGTTTAATTGCTTTGCTTTGCGGATCAACTCGATTTCTTCTTTTGTAGAAACATGGCAGATATATAGTTTATTACCAATTTCTTCTGCCAGCTTCAGCACCAGTTTAGTTCCTGCGATTGAGGCTTCTCGATTACGAAGTTCATTGTGATTCAGGATTGTTTTATCAGAAATCTTTTTTTGCCATTTATCTAAAAAGGACTGCATTTCGGAATGAACCAACACAACTTTTTCAAATTCTTTTGCAAGCTGGAAAATTTCCTCTAATTTGGCAGGATCTTCTACAACTACATTGGAACTGGAACCAGCCAGAAAAACTTTTATCCCAGCCACGTCATCAAAATTGGATTTCAATATTTCTTTCATTTCTTCTAAATTATGTGATGCAGCACCCAAATGGAATTTGTAGTTAATATGAGATTTTTTTGCTGCTTTTCTTTTTGCCGCCAATCCTTTCAAATCAATTGTTGCCGGTTTAGTATTCGGCATATCCATTATTGTTGTAATTCCACCGGCAATTGCCGCTTTCGATGCAGTTTCCCAGGTTTCCTTGTAAGCCATTTCCATGTCGCGAACATGAACATGCGGATCGATCATACCAGGGAGAACAAACAAATTAGAACAATCGATCATTTTATCGTGTTCAGGATTTTCTGCTCCGAAGTATGATATCAATTCATCTTCGATCAGGATGTTCCTGATTCCTGCTGGTGTTCGGCAATTAGTTAGGAGTGTTTTCATAATTTATATTTGATCCCTGAAAAGAATATCAAGAATGTAAGTCTCCCTTCGTAAGGGAGAATAAAAGAGGGTTTGCACAAAGAAAAAAAAATACTTAATAATCTTTCAAAACCCCTCTGCCTTCGGCATCTCCCCTTCCAAAAGGGAGCTTTTTGTTTGTTTATTCTTGTTCCTAAACTCCATATGGTAATACCATTTCCAACCATTGCGAAGGTCGAAAAAAGCAAGAAGTTCGAAAACCATGCGCAAGGTTTCACACACCCCACGGCTAAAGCCGCACCCCTCTCAAGAGGGGAATTTTCACGTCTCAAAATTCTATCCTTTTACCGGTTGCATCTCGGTGATATTTGCCAAATTCCGTGAGTTGTTCTACAAGTTTCTTGGGTAAAACCGGCCCTTCCACACAAAGTCGTATTCCGATTGGATCGATCGTACAATTCCCGCAAATTCCAATGGCGCATTTCATATATCTTTCGAATAAAAATTCATACTCCAGATCTTTCAAAAGTGGCTGCAGAGCTTTCATCATCATTTCCGGACCAGCAGCATAAACATGATCGAATTTCTGCTTTTCCATCGCTTTTTCCGCCAGATCGACCGAAGTTCCTTCCCTACCTAAACATCCAAGTTGGGTAATATTTTGATATTCCACACCTAATTCTCTGAATTTATTACAAAAAACCAGATCTTCTTTAGATTTTGCACCATTTACAACAGTTACTTTTGCGCCATTTTGCAGAAGCTCTTTTGCCAGAAAATACAGTGGTGGTGTGCCATAACCACCTCCAACAAGTAAAACATTTCCATCTGATACAAAAAAAGAGGACCCAAAAGGCCCTCTTACAGAAACGTAGTCGCCTACTTGCTTCTGGAAGAGTCGAGTCGTAAATTCTCCAATCCGTTTAACTGTTATCATAAACTCGTTTGAAGTACAATCTGCAATGGAAAATGGTTTTTCTCCACCTTCAAAATCGGTGAGCATAATAAACTGTCCCGGTTTGGCTGTCAGATCATGTGCAAAAACAAATGATTTTATATCTTCTGCTTCGTCAATTATCCTCGCAATTTTGATCGTTGATCTTTTATTCATTTATCCCTCGATTTCTCAGGAATGGTAAATTCAAAATTATATATGTTAAATTATTTTTCATTTTACAATTTTAATTTTTCCAACTTCAGAATATCTTCCACAGTTTCATAACCGTTTTCATCCAGAAATTCAATAATCTCATTATTAATTTTTTCGAACACTTCGATGCCTCGATAATAAACAGCCGTTCCCACGCCGATCGTTGTGGCTCCCGCCATCAGCATTTCCACAGCATCGATGCCATAAGTTACACCGCCCATTCCCAAAATTGGAATATCTACAGCAGAATGGGTTTGATAGATCAACTTGAGTGCAATCGGTTTGATACAAGGACCGGAAAGTCCACCGAATTTATTGAATAGAACCGGTTTCACCATTTTAGCATCGATCGCCATACCGGGACCAACTGTATTGATCAGGCAAAGCGCATCGGCTCCGGCTTTCTGGGCGGCAAGAGCAATTTCTACGATATTGTAAACATTGGGAGAAAGTTTAGCGATCACAGGTAGTCTGGAGCTTTCTTTTACAGCTTTCACGATCTTGAAAACTTCATCTTTGGAAGCAGCCAGAGGAATACCAAATTCATCAAACACGTTGGGGCAGGAAAGATTGAGTTCCAGGAAATCACCTCTGGAATTATTAACTTCTTTGGCAAGCATCAGAAAATCTTCTGTATTTGTAGCAAAAACGCTCACGATAACAGGAGTACGTGAGCGTTTTTTAAACTCGTTAACCTCGAGCAGGCCATTCGAAATTCCGGGATTACACAATCCCATACAATTTAATATTCCGCCTTCAAATTCGGCAATAACTGGACCTTTGTGACCTGTTCTTGGTTGAAGTGTTAAAGATTTGCTGGTTATAATTCCGGCTCCATTGATTCGCGCAATGTCCATTCCTGAAAAAGACATTCCCATCACCCCAGCCGGCAAGACCAGCGGTGATTCCAATTCCACACCTAAAAACTTTGTTTTCAATCTTTTATGCATTCGCCCATTCCTGGTTTAGATTTTTTTGATTTTCCACTTATTTCTTATTTTTAGGTCGAGATAATTTCTCTTTTAAAATTTCGGAATCACTTACCTCTGACTTGCTTTACCAAAAAAATTTATCAGGTTTATCGGTCAATCAAATTAGATATTTATTTTATATTGAAAGTAAAAGATTTTATTCGGAATCGATCAAAACCAGCATCAGATCGTTGACGTTAGTTCCTGTGGGGCCCGTTTTTTTTAATGCATCAATTTTTGACAGAACGAAATAAGAATTGCAAGCTTCAATTTCCTTATCAAAATCTATTTGCATTTCCTTTATTTTTGGGAACGTATTCTCATCTACAAATCCACCAGCTGCATCGGTTGGTCCGTCGGTTCCATCGGACGCTATCGACAAAAAAGAAACACCTTTCATGCCAGCAATTTTCTTTGCCATCAATAATGCTAAATGCTGATTACGTCCGCCTTTTCCATTTCCAGAGATTTTTATAATCGGTTCTCCGCCAAAAATTAAAATTACAGGTTTGGAATGCTCTAAAGAATCTATCTTTGCAGTTTTGGTTTCATTGAATATTTCTTCAGCTACAATTTCCAAATTTTCTCGAAAACTGGTTTTCCCTACTTTTACTTCGAAGCCTTTTCCTTGTGAGATTTCAGCAGCTTTCCGGCATAGCAATTCGACGTTTCCAATAACTTTATTTTCAGCATTTGTAATAGATTTCGGTGTTTCAATTTGGATTGCTTTTCTAACATTTTCTGAAACTCTAATATTATATTTTGCAAGTAATTCCAGGGCTTGTTCTGAAGTTGATTGATCAGCAGAAACAGGACCGGAAGCGATCATACTGATATCGTCTCCGATTACATCGGAAAGAATAAAACTGTGGATTTTGCGAGGTGATAAAAGCTGGGCAAATCTTCCGCCTTTAACAGCAGAAACGTGCTTTCGGACTGTGTTAATTTCGTTGATCGTTGCACCTGAATTGATCAATTTCTGATTTAAATCTATCAATTCTGCCAAAGATATTCCTGAAATTGTTTTTTCAAACAGTGAGGAACCACCTCCGGAAATCAGGAAAAGTATTTCATAATCTTCGGAAATATTTTCTATTTCTTTCAAGATTGTATCTGTAGCTTTCAGAGAATTTTTATCTGGAAAAGGATGACCTGCTTCGTATATTTTGCAGTTTTTTATTTCACCTTTTAAATGATGATATTTAGTAATTACGAAACCTTGTTCAATTCTATTTCCAAGTAAATCGATAGCTGTTTCTGCCATTTGCCAGGCTGCTTTGCCGATGGAAATTAACAAGAGCTTTTTATCTGTTTGAAAATTTGCTAATTCCTTTTGCAGCAACTTCCCGGCATTCAGCTCGGAGATTGATTCTTTTGCAATATTAAGTAGAGTTTTCTTATTATTCATCTATTATTTCAGAAGCAACATCTTCCTGGTTTGCAAAACTTTACCACTTTTAAATTTACAAAAATAAATTCCTGAAGCAACAGATTTATTCTTATCATCATTTCCGTTCCAAACAACACTTCCTACACTCGTTCCAAAACTCCCGTTTGGGAATGCAAAAGTTTTGACTTTTTGTCCTTTCAAGTTGTAGATTTCAATGGCAGCAAACGAGGACGTTTGCGGTACATTAAAACTAATTGTTGTGGCAGGATTGAACGGATTAGGATAGATTGTCGTGATTCCTGTCATTAAGTCAAGTTCTTGTAAAACACCTGTACCTTCATAAATAAATCCGATATTTATTATTACTGATTCACCACCGTCATCATATACAGCACTCACACCTGCTAAATATGTTTGCCCATTAACCAGATTTTCAAATTGCCACTCAGTTTCTTCAGTAAAATCTACAAAGGTGGAATCCAAATATACATTGAAACCAGACAATGTATTTAAAGGTGGTGCCAGCCAGGATAATATTCCCGTATTTTCATCAATCTGTACATTTCCGGGAGGTTCATAATTGCCCCCGAACCACTCCAAAGTAAGATCAATATTATCTGTAACTTGCCCTGGTATAACAATAACGTCCTCAATAATATCAGTTTCATAATTGATCAAAGTAGCCATTACATCATAGGTTCCCGGCTCAATTGTGATTGAATAATCTCCATTTGCATCGGGATGCACAGTTTGATCTCCTGCAATAACTTCCACATCTTCCACATTTCCGTTTCCACCATCCAACGTAACCATTCCTTCTATAGTTCCAGCGTATCCGGGATTTAACATTACATCATCTACATACCAATAATTAATATCAAATGAATTACCTTCGAAAACCCAGGCTATTTGAAATGTTTCTGAGCCAACATCTGGTGATATGAAGTTAAGACTGATAATCTGAGGATCAATATTAGCAATCGGTTCAATTTCCCATACTGTATTCCAGTTAGTTCCATCGCTGGTTGTCTGTACTCTCAAAGTATAAGGGTCTCCATCATAGTCGTTCACAGAATGCCAAAATTCAAGCATTAAGGCTGAACAATCTTCTGTATTCAGAATTGGGCTTATAAGTCGTTGAGTTGCAGTTGTACTTGGTGACCACGAAAATTGTGCTTCCGGTGCATTTCCACCTGCATTGTTGCCCATTCCGTGAACCCAGTTAACCTGCCCTGAAGTTGATTCTGTTGTCCAACCATCAGGCAGCCAGGTGGTAAAATCTTCCAATATCAGATAAAGAGGTGGCCACCAGGGAATATTTGATTCTGCTATTCCACCATCACCTATAGCATTGTAAGGCTGGACGGAATAATAATAAATTCCTGCAGCAGGGATAGTATCGTCGATAAACTCAGTTGCAATACCTGCCAGTTCGAAAACACAATTATCCGGATATCGAACGATATGATATCCAAGAATAGACATATTGAATGCACCGCCATGTAAACCGGTTGTTGGATTATCCCAAGTTAGTGTTGCTGATAATATTCCTGGAGCAGTTTGCTCACATAGCAGGTTCTCAACTGCTGCCGGGACATCTTCCCCAACCCACACAGATTCCACATAGGGAATTCCCTCTCCATAGCTGTTGTAACCTACTATTCTGTATTCATACATGCCATTGTCTGGAACAGTATTATCAAGATAACTTCCCGGTCCGCCAATGACAGGATCTTCGTCTGTATAGATCAAAACATCATCACGATAAACACGCATTCCCAGTAATTCTGTTAAAGGTGTCCCATAAAACGTATTTTCAGGGCAAGTCCAACTTAAGCTTACTTCCAGGATACCAGAAGGATCAGGGATAATGTCCACATCCTGCGGACTTCCAGGAAAATCGCCTCAGGGTGAATAACCCACCTCTAAAAGCACAATATAATCCGGTGTTCCTTGCAGCAATACTCCTAATGATCTGTAACTGAGTTGCCAATCGGTCATAACGCAAGCACCGCCGGCAATAGCTCCGGCAGCCCCATAAATTGTAGCATTAAATACATCTAATTGTGCCAGACTGTTGTAAGGATCGAGCCGATAGATATTACAACCGGGATCCTGGCTGTGAGCATAAAGATAAGGGCCAATTGGATCACAATCATAAGCCAGACCATACAGAGAACCCCACCAGGGATAGCTGTTCAAAATAGTACCATCTCTATCCCAGTTTACGATGTTGTCTCCCCAGTTGCCACTCCAGAAAGTATCGCTAACCTCATCATATGCAAGCGCCCGAACTGATTGTCCAGCAACGTTGATAAAATTAGCTGTAACTGCATTTCCGGTTTCAGATTCCCAGCAGAAAACTTCCTGTGAAGCAGCTGAACCGTACATATAATTGCCATCGAAAGCCATGTCTCGACAACCTGTAAGAGGAGCTGTGATCGGTTCAATATAATTTCCATCAACATCAAATTTGAAAAGCTGATCACTGCCGTTCCATTTGGATGCATAAAAATAAGTTCCATCCCATTCCACTCCGGCAAGTCCGGTCTGTCCTGTTGGTGTATCTACATCAAACTGCAGAAGCACATCCCACATATCTTCTGTTTCAGGAATATCGACTTTTGTCTGGATCGGAGATTTATCCTGAATTGAGTATGAATTAATAAAATATAAAATCACAAAAAATAAAATCGCAAATCGTTTCATAATTCCTCCGCTTTCATGGTGAAAATTTTAATCTTTTACTATTCTAAAATCAATTATTTAAATATTTGTGTCAAATGAAATATGAAGGCAGGTAGGAATAAGAGAAGTAAAGCTGCAAGGTTTTCACGATATTCATCGTGTGTAAAGCCAAAAGTGAACCTCAGAAAGACGATTTTTGGAGTTAATCGATTCTTCGATTTTAAGCGACAAAGTTGCTTGCAATTTTAATTTATTAATCCAGCCATATCATTCGATACGATGCTTCGCGTCACTCAGGATGACACGGTTTTTCTCGTCATTGCGAGTGCTTCTGGCAATATATACTACTTCGAAGCAATCTCAGAGAATGAGAAGTATATCTAAAAGTTCAAAAAAGCAGAATTAAAACTGTCCCATGATTAACTCAAGAGTTAATTATTTAATTGCATTTTGTAGCTTTTCAATCATATCGGTTTTTTCCCAGGTAAATTCTATATCGTATTTCACTTAAGATATATCACTTTAATAGTTTCATTACAAGTATCTGATTTTAGCTTTACGAAATATATTCCAGAACCTTGCTTTTCTGCATTCCAAATGAACACATGGTGACCTGGATTAAAATGAGAAGATAAAATTAACTGGCCTTTAGCGTTAAAAATATCAAGTAAAGCATTTTCGTCGTTTTTCACATCAAATGATATATGACTTATAGGATTAAAAGGGTTAGGATAACAGCTATTTAGTCTAGTTTTATTCGGTATGTTTAAATTACAAACATTTGTAGCAGTAACATTAATGTAATCGTTTTTAAGTTCAAAATCGTTTTCAACTCCATCAGACACATAAAGATATACAGAAAATAATCCCGATTCTTCATAGCAACAAATCGGATTGGGATCATTACTATCAATAAACCCATCATTATTAAAGTCCCACAATCTTTGTGAAATGATACCAGATGATAAATCAGTAAAATGTACATATAGAGGAGCTTGTCCTGATATCGGAGTTCCTGAAAAATCACAATCTACATGTTCGTATGTTGTAATAAAATCACTTATCAGGTGACTATTGGAATAATTGCCACAATAAACTGTAAGTTTCACAGAAAACACACCCACTGAATTGTAAGTAAATATAGGATCTTGCAAATATGAATCAATAATTCCATCATTGTTGAAATCCCATTCCCAGCTAGTTATATTACCCAACGATAAGTCGGAAAATTCAACTTCTAGTGGTGAATAACCATTTGTTGGAGTAGCATCAAACATAGCTTCAACGTTATTAACAGTTATGTAGTTTTCTTTAATCACAGTATCTTGATCTTGACCATCATATACAGTCAGCGATATAGTATAGTTTCCTGGAGTAGTGTACAAAAAAGATGGATTTTGAGTATAAGAATCAATAATACCGTCATTATTGAAATCCCATTCCCAATTAACAATATTTCCTGAAGACGTATCAGTAAATTGTACATCTAATGATACGTAACCAATCAAAGGAAAAGCTTCAAAATCAGCCTCTAAATTTTGGTAAAAATAATATCTACCAATATCAGATATAGTCCCATCAGGATCGAGAGGAGAATCCGGATCACCTGCATCAATACAAGGGGATTGTTCGGTTAAATGAAAACTCAGATTTTGAGGATCAATAAATAATGGATCTTCGTTAATATTTCCATTTCCAGTATAACCTCCTTCTATGTTAGAATAAGTAATATTAACTGATCCTCCATTAATATCAATTTCATTTGAATTATTCCACAAAATTGTATTAGTAATATCAACAAAACAATTTGAACCAATAAATATTCCTCCACCAGAAGGTGCATTATTTCCAAAAATTGTAAGATTGGTTAAAACAGGATTGCAATTTACATGACATATTATTCCACCTCCTTCATTGGAAGCTACATTATTAATAATCTTAACTCTAGATAACTCAGGATTACTATCTCCATAGATATACAATCCTCCACCCCACATCGATGTATTATTAGTTATAGAAACATTATCTAACACAATATGTGAAGTATTATTTATTTGAATACCACCACCTGTTTGATTTGCATAATTATCCTCAATTATTACATTGCGAAATTCAGCACAAGAATAAGAACAAAAAATACCTCCTCCTTTTCCGTATCCTAATGCATTATTTTCTTTAACTAAGCAATTTAATATTACTGGATCGGAGTAAGTACATCTAATTCCAGCACCATAATTATAATTCCAAAAAAGTTCTGCAAGACCATGTGTTATTGTAAATCCGATTAAACGAGCAAAGGGTGATTCTCCATTTTGAAATATCACTACATTACCGTTATTTGAACCATCAATTATTGTAGTTTCTATATAAGTAGAATCACCTGTTGTCAAAAATAGTGAAGCTACTGAAACATTATGTCCATTAAAATTGATATTCTCGAAATAAGTACCCGGTTGAACTAAAATTGTATCACCCATTATTGATGCATCAATTCCCTGTTGTATTGTTGGGTAATCTTCTGGAATATTAATTAAGCTTTGTAACATTATAATAGTTAAAAAAAATAAAATAATAGTGCATTTTGATTTCATCTTCATAAAATCCTCCAAATTATCAACTTAATAATGCTTTAAGTATTTAGTATTTATGATTACTCTTATTTCCGTATTAAATAGAAGCAAGTGGTTATGAACAAATCTCTGATATAAGGTATTTTACTGATAATATTGAATTGTTTTTTCGGCTTAAGACCAAATTTGATTTCATAATTTGGGTTTATTAAATAAAATATTTTATGGGCAACAATAAATTGGTTAACTCTTAATATCCTTTCGAATCTTTCAATTGTTATCCCAGTTTCTTTTGTTTCCATGAGATTATTTATTTTTTTGTCGTTTTCTCCAAAGATTTTTAATATCCCTTTATATAAGAAATTTGGTAATAAGTGAATATAAGGCATTAATGACACTATTTTGTTATCACATATCTGTTGATGTCCACCCCAAGGCATTTGCCATGGAGGAAAAGCAATAAAAATATATCCGTTGTCATGAATATTTTGAGCTAAAAACTTTAGCAATTTTCCTTGGTCATGTATATGTTCTATTGTATCTTTTAATAAAATCAAGTCAAATTTTTTCAGTTCACTAAAATTAAAATCATATATATCACCTGCGAAAAATTCAAATGAATTGGATTTTCTTATCTCAGAAAAATATTTATTTGCATTTTCTATTTTGTTAGGAGCTAAGTCAATACCTGTTATATCGCAACCAAGTTCATAGAAAGCTTTAAGAACACCTCCTTCACCTGATCCAATCTCTAAAACTCGTATTTTACTGGAAACGTTTAATTTTTTTTCAATAAATGGAATAATATATTTTTTTGTGTTTTGATATTGCTGCTGAAAATATTTTTTCCTATCATAATGAAATTCAAAACTCATAAAATATTACTCCTCAGCTAATTCCAGCAATCTATCAATCATGTCGGTTTTTTCCCAGGTAAATTCTGGAAGTTCCCTGCCGAAATGGCCATAAGCAGCAGTTTTCCGATAAATCGGTCGTTTCAAATTCAGATAATCTATAATTCCATACGGTGTAAGCGGAAATAGATCTTTCACGATCTGATTTAGTTTGCCGTCTTCCAAATCGCTGGTACCAAAAGTCCGCACCATCACAGAAACCGGACGAGCTACTCCGATAGCATATGCAAGCTGCACCTCACACTCTTTTGCCAATCCGGCAGCAACGATATTTTTGGCGATGTAACGTGCCATGTAGGATGCGCTGCGATCGACTTTGGAAGGATCTTTTCCACTGAAAGCTCCACCGCCATGACTGCCTTTTCCACCGTAAGTATCAACTATGATCTTCCTGCCGGTAAGACCGGTATCGGCATGAGGTCCGCCTAATACAAATCTGCCGGTTGGATTTACGTAGATCTTTGTTTCTTCATCCATCAATTCTTGCGGAATTATCGGTTTTATTACATGTTCAATAATATCTTTTCTAATCTGCTCTAATTGCACGTCAGGATCGTGTTGAGTGGAAACAACAACTGCATCCACACGCACCGGTTTTTTATCAAAATATTCGATTGTGACCTGAGTTTTACCATCAGGACGAAGATAATTTACAGTTTTATCTTTCCTGATTTTTGCTAAACGAGCTGCCAATTTGTGCGCCAGGATCGTCGTCATCGGCATAAATTCTTCGGTTTCATCGCAGGCGTAGCCAAACATCATTCCCTGATCGCCGGCTCCCTGTTCATGATCGTCGTATTCATCCACGCCCTGTGCAATATCGGGAGATTGTTTATCGATGGTCGTGATAACTGCACAAGTGTGAGAATCGATGCCGTAATCTGCGTTATCATAGCCAATTTCCTGGATGGTTTTACGTACGATTTCCGGAATGTCCACATAACATTCCGTAGTAATTTCTCCACCAACCAGAGCCATTCCAGTTGTTAAAAAAGTTTCGCAGGCAACACGGGCTTCGGGATCACATTTTAAAATTTCATCTAATATGGAATCGGAGATCTGATCGGCCATTTTATCGGGATGACCTTCCGTTACAGATTCCGAAGTAAATAAATATTTTCCTTTTAACATAAGCTTCCTCAATCTTCGTATCTATCTAATATTTTTGAAATAGCTTCACTTGAATCTTCTTTTAAAGCTTTTACCGCAAGTTCTTTTGCACATTTCATATCCAGATTCATGATGGCATTTTTTACTCTCAACAACCTTCCCGGACTTACGCTGAGTTCATCCACACCCAAACCGAGTAACAATTTCACATAACGAATTTCGGAAGCCATTTCTCCACAAACAGCTACAGAAACATCGTTTTTATGAGCATTATCCACAGTCATTTTTATCGATCTTAAAACCGAAGGATGACAGGCTTTGTAATATTGTGATACTGCTTCGTTATCTCTATCCACAGCCAAAGTATATTGGATCAGATCATTCGTTCCTATGCTCAAGAAATCACATTGTTCTGCTATTGCATCGGAGGTGATAACAGCAGAAGGAACTTCGATCATTGCGCCAAATTTGATGTCGGAACAACAATTTACATTCTTCGTGCATAGTTCATTTCGGCATTCTTTCAAGATCTTTTTAGCTCGGATTATTTCCGCTACATCAGAGATCATTGGGAACATTATCTTGATATTTCCATGTTCATTTGCACGCAGGATCGCTCTGATCTGCTGCTTGAAAACGCTGATATTTTCAAAAGAAATCCTGATACCACGACAACCAAGGTTGGGATTTTCTTCCTTGGTCAGATTTAAAATGCTGGATAGTTTATCACCACCCACATCGATCGTGCGAATAATCAAATTTTCCGGTCTGATTTTATCGGCAATATCTTTGTAAATTTCGTATTGTTCATCCTCGGTGGGAAGTTTATTTTTATCGATAAACAGAAATTCTGTTCTAAACAGCCCGATTCCTTCACTTTTAAAATGGATAACCTGCTGAACTTCATCCGGAATTTCGATATTACTCATCAATTTAATTTGCTTCCCGTCTTTGGTTACAGCTTTTTCATCTATCAGTTTATCAAGTTTCTTTTTATATTCCTGTTCCTGCTGAAATAATTTTTGATATTTTTCCAGATCAGCTTTTTCAGGATTGATGATGATGATCCCTTCCGAA
This sequence comes from Candidatus Cloacimonadota bacterium, assembly GCA_021734245.1. Classification (NCBI taxonomy): domain Bacteria; kingdom Pseudomonadati; phylum Candidatus Cloacimonadota; species Candidatus Cloacimonadota bacterium. The sequence continues at coordinate 68,928 of JAIPJH010000001.1, forward strand.
CCATCTAGGATTATCTGATCTCCATCTTCTATTTCTTTTAGAAGATTGTGCACACCAGCCAGCATCGGTAGTTGCATAGAGCGTGCAATGATGCTGCTGTGAGAATTTCGGCTGCCATGAACTGTGGCCAGTCCCTTAATATTGCGTTCAAACACTTTGGTTACAAATGATGGTGTGATGTTCTCCTTCAATAAAACTGAGTCTTCATTCAGATCGACAATTCGATTTTTTCTTTGATTTAAAGAGTGGCTGAGAAATCGATAAGCAACATCTTCATAATCGGTAGCCCGTTGAGCATAAAACTCATTATCCATTTTATTAAAAATACTGGTAACCTCAGAAAAATAGTTACTTACAGCATGTTCTACACTGTAGAGTTTATCTTTGATCTGCTTGCCAACTCTTTGTATGAATTCCGGATCTTTCAGGATCATTTTCTGAGTTGATAATATTTCTTTATGTTCCTGATTGTGGGTATAATTTTCGATTAAATTATCTATTTCTTTTACTACTTTCTTTACGTCGGAATCAAATTTATCCAATTCATCGGAAATATCTTCCTGCTGAATTTTTTTCCGTTTAATCTTGATCTTTTCCTGCTGGATAATATGAGCAGTTCCAATGGCAATTCCTTCTGAGACTGGAATACCTTTAATAGTTTTCATTACTATCTATTCCTCTCCAAATTTGGTAGAAAAAAGTTCCGCTATTTCTTTGATAAGATATTCTTCATCTGGGCCATCTGCGATCAATTCCAATTCAGAACCAAATTCTGCTGCCAGCGTCATCACACCCATTATGCTCTTTCCATTAATTTCCATATCTTCTTTTACGATCTTAAATTCGGAGCGATATTTGGTAGCAGCTTTCACTATCATCGTAGCAGGGCGTGCATGCATTCCCAGCTTGTTTTCGATTTTGATCTTCTTTCTAATCATTATTTTCTTAATTCTCCACACTGCTTTTCACATTTCATTTTATTCTTTATCAGATTTTTCACTTCTTAATTTTACTTTTCTTTTCAGATCTTCCTGCAGTCGCATTGTGTATTCTTTGGCAGCATCATAGCCATACCGTTTCAAGATGTAATTCAGAGCAACTACTTCGATTATAACCGAAACATTTTTACCCGGTGAAACTGGCAAGTAAATTATTGGAATTCGTGTACCTAAGATGTCTACAATATTGTCTGATAAGCCTATTCTTTCATAGTCCAAATTATCTTTCCAGGGCATCAATTCTATCTGGACATCGATGCGTTTATTTTTCCTGGCAGCCTGAATTCCAAACATTTTTGCCACATCGATAAGACCGACTCCACGTACTTCCATAAAATGCCCATAATCGTTTGTGGAACTGCCTATCAGCATGTCATTTATTGCGGTAATTTTTACAACATCATCAGTTACAAGTCTTTGCCCTCGTTCAACTAGATCCAAGGCACATTCGCTCTTGCCAATTCCACTTTTTCCGGTAAGAAGAATTCCCACTCCATAAACATCGACCAGAGTTCCATGAATTGTTTTGGTAGGAGCAAAGATCTCCGCCAGATAATTCCGCAAACTATTGTAAAGTTTATCGGTAGTAAGCCTGGAATTTAGTATCGGAATGTTCATTTCATTGGCCAGAAATTCCATTTGTGCCGGAATCGAAAGTCCTTTTGTAACAATGATACAAGGTATGTCGTAAACGAAAACCTCTTTAATGATATTATACAAATTTTCATCGCTAAGTGATTGCAGATAGGTAATTTCAGCTTCTCCCAGAACCTGTATTCTCTGATATGAAAATCGTTCAAAATAGCCGGTAAAAGCTAATCCGGGACGATTCAGGAATTCGCTGGAAATATCTTTATTCAAAGTTTTTTCCTGCGTGATAAGAGACAGGGAAAAATCTTGGCGTTTTTCTTCAAAAAAATCTTTAATGGATTTCGTTTTCATAATAATCTACCTTGTTTAAAAGAAAAAGATAAGTTCGCTCCCCTGAAGAAAACAAGGGAGCGAACATCAATTTATGGTTCTAACAATTTATAGTGATTTTCGTCTTTCTTAACTAACACATTTACTCGATCTGTTTCAAGATTTTTGAAGATCAAGTATGGATCATTTATTTCATCGAATTTAGCCAGAGCATCATTTAACGTCATATTCTCTGCCAGCATTCGCTTTATTTTAATAGTTTTTCTATCGTTACCCCTTTCTATAAGATTGGCATAAACAAAACTTGAACTCTCTTTTAGACTTCGCTTCTGGTGATGATCGGTCCATTTATCCTTCATTTTTTTGATTTGCTGCTCCATTTTATCCACAGCAACATCAATTGCGAAATACATGTCTTTTTCAGCCGTTTCGCTTTTTAGATTGTGTTTGGGAATGTGCATTACCAATTCAACCCTGTTCATATTATTCTCTAAAGCAAGAATAAAATGAGCTGTGATGATATTATCGAAATACCTCTCCAATTTGCTTACAGAATCATAGATATGATCTCTGATCGCATTGGTCAAATGGAAATGTCTTGCAGTGATCGTAACTTGCATATTAACCCCTTTCTTACTTAATTTTTTGATCTTATTCAACAGATCTTTTGATTAGATTTCTCGCTTTGTCTGCCTGAAACGAACTGCGAACCAACGGTGCAGATTCCACAATAGCAAAACCCATTTTTTCTCCTTCGTCCTGATAATATTTGAATATATCGGGGTGAACATATTCCTGCACAGGATAATGCTTTCTGGAAGGAGCCATGTATTGGCCAATTGTGACGAGATCTACATCGATTTCCCGCAATTGTTTCAACAGAGATACGATTTCTTCTTTCGATTCTCCCAGACCTACCATAAATCCGCTTTTAGTCAGCATTTCAGGATCGATGTCTTTTACTTTTTTCAGTACAGACAAAGACCTGGCAAAATCTGCCATTGTACGAACAGCAGAATATAATCGGGGAATCGTTTCGACATTATGATTAAACACATCCGGACCAGCTTTGGCAACAGCTTCCACCTGATCCAGATCACCATTAAAATCCGATGTTAACAGCTCAATTGTTACATTATTTTCACAGTTTTTTCTTATTTCCTGCATTGTTTTAATAAAATGATTTGCTCCGCCATCTGGAAGATCATCTCGTGTAACAGTAGTGATAACAACATGTTTCAAGTTTAATTCTTTGCACAATAAGGCAATGGAATGTGGTTCCTTTTCATCTGGTGGCAACAGCTTTGATATAGCTTTTTCTACAGCACAGAAAGTACAATTTCTGGTACAAACTTCTCCCAGAATCATGAAAGTAGCTGTTCCTCTTTCGAAACATTCTCCCTGATTCGGGCATTTAGCACTTTCACAAACTGTGTGTAACTTATATTTTCTTAAATTATGTATAATTTCCTGCGCTTTTCTGGCTCCCAATTTTTGCGATTTCAGCCAGGCAGGTTTTCTTAATTCACTCATATAATTATTCTAACTATATTTACATATTCTGCAAATTTTCTTTATCACAAATTTTCTCAAATTTTCAATTGACTCATTCTAATTTTTTCTTACATTTTGTGAATAGCTAATTTTTCCAGATCTTCGATGGATTCCATAACTGCTTCAGACAGAGTGGGATGAGCAAAAACTATTTTCTTCACATCCGCGATAGTAGCATTTGAACCGATCAAAATTCCTCCCTGTGCGATCAATTCGGTTGCTTGCGGTCCGATGATGTGCATTCCAACCAGTTGATGGTTTTTTTTGTCTGCAATGGTTTTTACAAAGCCAAAAGTGCTTCCCGATCCCAAAGCTTTGCCGTTGGCGGTGAAGGGAAATTTTCCAACTAAAATTTCTTCATATTTTTCTTTTGCCTCATCTTCAGTAAAACCAACCGAACCAATTTCCGGATTGGTAAAAGTACAGGCTGGAATCTTGTTATAATCCAAATCCAGAATCTCTTCATTGGCAGAATTAATTTCATTATGCAAAAGATCAGCAACGATCAAACCCTGCTTGCTGGCAGTGTGAGCCAGCATCAATTTGCCTGTAACATCACCGATCGCAAAAACGTTTTTTAGGTTTGTATGGAAGTAATTGTCGATGTAGATGAAACCATTTTCCTGATCCAAACTACAATTTTCAAATTTTAAATCGCAAACTGGAGCTCTGCCAACGCTGACTAAAACTTTTTCAGTTTCTATTTCTTTGCCGTTAGAAAGCTTAAGAATTATCTTTTCACCATCTTTTTCGTAATCTTCTACTGCTGTCTTCAAATGAACTTTTATTCCGGATCTTTTTAATGCCATCGCCAGCCGTTTGGAAATCTCTATATCCTCCATAGAAACCAGATTTGGCAGGAATTCTACAATCTCAACTTCCACGCCGAATTTATTGTAAATAGAGGCAAATTCGCAACCTACAACTCCACCACCAACAACGACTAATTTTTTCGGTAATTCCTGCAGAGAAAGCAGATCTTTTGATGACAGAATTTTTTCGCCATCGAATTTGAGAAAAGGCAGCTCTTTTGGTTTCGAACCGGTAGCAAGAACTATGAAATCTGCTTCGTACTGGTTTTGATCGGTGATGATTTTATATTTTTCATCTGTCTTAATTATTTTCGTTACAACTTCTTTCAGATTGGGAATTTTTCTTTTCTGGAACATGAATTCCACACCAGAAACAAGCTGTTCAACGACTTTATTTTTGCGTTCCCAAATTTTATCGTATTCTACTTTTGCCGATTTCACGGAAAGACCAAAATTCTCTGCTTCCTTTATCTCAGCAAAAAGTTCTGCGACTTTTACATAAGATTTTGTGGGAATACAGCCCCAATTCAGGCAAACGCCACCCAATCTTTCTTTTTCGAAAACCATTGTATCAATTCCGTATTGCTGCAGTCTGATAGCTGTAACATAACCACCGGGACCACCACCGATAATTGCAACTTTTTTCATTCTCGTTTTATCTCCTGAAATTAGCTATTTTGTAGACAGACACTTCTATTCTTTTCGACGTAGATGGCTATTCAAAATGCCTTTGGATTTGCGGTATTTTGCCACAACTCTGCGGGAAACATTTATGCCATCTTCTTTTAATCTGTCGGCTATATCCTGATCGCTGAGAGGGTTGTGTGGATCTTCCGCATCGATCATTTTTTTTATCTGAATTTCCACACTGTGGCGCGAAACAGAATTGTATTTATCATCCTTTCCTGCTTTACTTGTAAAGAAATCTTTTAAACACATAATTCCAAAAGGAGTATCTGCATATTTTTCTCTTACAACGCGGGAAATTGTCGATTCATTTACCTGAAGCTCTTCCGCTATTACCGAATAAGTTAGTGGATTTAACACTCCAGTTTCTTCGAAGAAAAAGCCCGGTTGGTTGTTAATTATAGACCGCATAACTCTTTCCAAAGTTCTACTTCGAAGGTAAACAGATTTTATCAGAAATTTTGCTGAATTTATTTTATTCCGAACATACTCTACAGCCTGCTTATCTTTTTTTACACCGGCAAGAATGCTTTTATAGCGCCTGCTCATGCGTATTTTGGGAAAGTAGAAATCATTGATTATGATCTCATATTCATTTCCGATCTTCTTTAAAATTATATCCGGTGTTACATATTTATCATTGTTGTTTTGAATTCTGAGCCCGGGCTTGGGATCAAGTTTCGCGATCACATCTTTCCAACTATAAATCACTTTTATATTCACACCGAATATCGAAGCAATTTTTTTGTGTCTTTTGTGAATAAGATCTTCGAAATGATCTTCTATCAGTTTTACGATCTGATGATTTTCTTCCGAATCTTCCAGCTGAGCTAATAAACATTCCTGAATATTTCTTGCTGTTATTCCCGATGGTGATAGATGAAGGATCATCTGATGAATTTCATTCGATCTTTCATAATCGATACCATATTCATCACCCAAGCTTTCCAGTATGAAGCCCTTGGGTAAATAACCGTGGGCATTGGAACTTTCTACCAATTCATAGGCAAAATCGTATTCAGATTGACTCAAATCAAGTTTTTCCAGTTGTTCCAGGAAGGTTGATCTTTTATCTTCCACCGTTTTCAGCATTTGATCAAAATCTGCACCTTCTGAAGAAGCTACTTTACCACCACCTGAAGATTCGTAATAATATTCGTTGAAGTTATCCAGAATTTCGCTTAATTCTTTTGTCTCTTCCAAAGTTTTCTGCAATTCAGGGTCGTCGGAGAGATCATCGAGTTCCTTTTCCTGTTTCTCTTCTTTTTCTTCCTGTTGGTTTTCTTCGTCTTCTTCTGGTTTTCTATCCAAAAGCTCCAGCATCGGATTCGTGATCATTTCCTGTTTAAGATGCGTTTCCAGCTGCATTAAAGGCATAGCCAGCATTTCGAGTGACTGCAGCATCTTAGGCTTTAGCAATAGACTTTGGGTTTGTTTTTGATATAATGTCTGTCGAAGCTTACTCATGATAATTTCCCAACCAAAATTTATTCATAATGAAATGGATTGATAAATCTTTCGCCCAGATAAACTTCGCGTGCTCTTTCATTATTCACCAATTCCCGGGAAGTTCCGGAAAATAGAATTTCACCATTGAACACGATGTAAGCTCTATCTGTTATCTTCAAAGTTTCCTGAACATTGTGATCCGTGATAAGGACTCCAATATTTTTTTCTTTCAATTTTCCAATAATATCTTGAATATCTGCAACCGCTAAAGGATCAACACCTGCGAATGGTTCATCCATCAACAAAAAAGAAGGTGATGTGACTAAAGAACGAGTAATTTCCAGTTTGCGTCTTTCACCTCCGGAAAGTGTGTAGGCTTTTTGTTTGGCAAGTTTGGTTAAGCTAAGTTCTTCCAAATGTTCTTCTAATCTTCGTTTACGTTCAGTTTTATTGATCTTCAAAGTTTCCAGGATCGCCATAATATTCTGTTCAACCGTAAGTTTATGAAAGATAGAAGGTTCCTGTGCTAAATATCCTATCCCCAGTTCTGCACGCTTGTACATTGGAAGTTTGGTGATATCTTTATCATCGAAGAATACGTGGCCTTCGTTGGCTTTTATCAGACCTAAGATCATATAAAAAGTTGTGGATTTACCAGCACCGTTAGGACCAAGAATGCCCACAACTTCACCTTGATGTATGTTTATGCTTATATTGTTTACAACCTTTCTTTTGCCATAAATTTTAACTAGATTCTTCGTTTCTATTTTATTCATATCCACCTGAAAAGCACATCTTCTCTCTCATAAATTCTAATTTAATTTTTATTAAAAGATAGGATTGTGTCAAGCTATTGTTATTATGAAATTGCGATTTGGCATAGATAATGCATATAAGTTTGGAAAATAGCGGAAGTTGGAAATCAGAAATAATTTTTGGCCCAAATAAAGAAAATTCTTAAATTTGACTATCCCCAAGGCAGAGCAGCGAGGAGTTCTGAGATTTAAACACATGAATCTGGATCACTTATCAATCAACAATTTTTAACTTTTCCTAAATCTAATTCGATAAAATAGTTTATATCAAAAAATGTCAATTTTTAATGCAAAAATCAGCTCCTAAATGCAGATAAAATAATGGTGCTGGAAAGAGGATTCGAACCTCCGACCTACTGATTACGAATCAGTTGCTCTACCAACTGAGCTATCCCAGCACTTGTTGCACAAAATTTTATCTATTATTTCGGTCAAGTTCAAATGTGCCAATAATGAACATATTTTGCGAAATCATTGACGTTATTTTATATGATTCAAGATTTCGAATCATGAAAAAAATGAACAATTTACAAGCAATTTTGTGGGATTTCGATGGAACTTTAGTAGACTCCACTCAAAAAAATCATAACGTGACGAAAAGGATATTATCAGAATTTGAGAATTCGATGAAATTTTCAAATCTTAATCTAAATCAATATTTGCTGGCACTCTCGAAGAGCAAAAACTGGTATGAATTATACATGAATCATTTTGGTTTATCCGAAATTGAAACTGTGAAAGCCGGTAAACTTTGGAGTAAATATCAATTGGAAGATGATACACCAGTAAATATATTTGATGGTTTAATAGATGTCTTAGAAACTTCACAAAGCATAAAACATGGCATAGTTTCTCAAAATTCAAAAGATAATATAAAGAAATTATTGATAGAATTACAGTTAGACAGATATTTCCAAGCAATAATCGGTTATGAAGAAGTTGAACTTGATCATCAGAAACCTCATCCAGAGGGAATTTTGAATTGTTTAGATGAAATGAGTGTAACATCGGGAAAAGTTGTTTATATTGGTGATAATGAAACCGATATTTACACGGCTATAAATGCAGATAAAAAACTTAGAGAAATTAAAATTTGCACAATAGGAGTTGATTTTGAGAATGAGAGAAATCGGAAACATTGGAAAATTCAGCCTGATTTTATTATCAATAATTTTAGAGATTTGTCCAGATTATTTTGAGGTAAGTAATGAGTAAAGCATCTTTAGCTGTCAAACTACATGATGATGGGTTTTCCTGTTCTCAAGCTGTATTTTCAGTTTTTGCAGAGGAACTTGGATTATCCACCGAAATCACTCATAAGATTGCATCAGCTTTTGGTGGAGGAATGGCTGGAAGCGGTGAAACTTGTGGAGCTGTATCAGGGGCGTTAATGGTTTTGGGTTTGAAATTTGGCAGGACACAACCTGACGATCTTGCATCTAAAGAAAAAACAAATGAGCTCAGTAACATCTTTTTTGAAAAGTTTAAAGCTAAACATCACTCACTGCTTTGCCGAGACCTGAGATTGGAAGATAGATCAACAGCGGTCCAAAAGAAATTGGCACATGAAACTTGCAGTGAATTTATAAAAGATGCTGTATTAATTCTGGAAGATATTATTGCAAAAAATCCAAATAAAGAAAATTCTTAAATTGGCCTGTCCCCAAGGCAGAGCAGCCAGGAATTCTTTCGATTAAATAATTCGTAATCCCTTTGTGGAAAAAGCGTTTAAACTAAGATCGGCAAAATCATTGCTTTCTAATTTGGGTATAGCTGCAGCACCGATCATCGCTGCATTATCCATACAATACTGCATAGCAGGAAAATAAATATTCACTTCAATCTTATGAGCTTCTTTAAACATTTCGCTACGAAGTAAGCTGTTAGCAGAAACTCCACCGGCAACAATGATATTTTTCTTTTTGTTTTTCTTAGCATAATTTATCGTTTTACTTACCAGGCTATCAATAATAGCTTGCTGCACTGATGCTGTAATATCTGGTAAATGCCTGGTAATAAATGGTTTGTCGTGATTCTCCAGATAATTTCTAACCGCAGTTTTAAAACCGCTGAAGCTGAAATCAAAATTATCTTTCTGTTGCATTGCTCTGGGAAAATCAGCAAATTTCGGATCTCCATCTTTAGCAATTCTATCGATGATAGGACCACCAGGATAACCAAGACCAAGCAATTTAGCAACCTTGTCGAAAGCTTCTCCAGCAGCATCATCACGCGTTCTTCCTACAATCGTAAATTCTTCTTCAGTTGTAAAATCTACCAATTCTGTGTGACCTCCCGAGACAACCAAAGCAAGATATGGAGGTTGCAAATTTGGATTTTCTATTTTATTGGCAAAAACATGACCCAGCATATGATTTACAGCAAGCAAAGGTTTATTCAAGCTGTAAGCCAAACTTTTGGCAAATGAAACACCAACCAGCAGAGCTCCGATCAATCCAGGATTTATGGAGACTGCAACCGCGTCTATTTCATCAAAAGTAATATTAGCCTTCTGCAATGCCAGTTCAGTTATTCTCATCACATTTTTCAGATGTAAACGAGAAGCTAATTCAGGAACAACACCACCAAAATCTTCGTGAGTAGTTTGAGAAGAAATTACATTGGAATGGACGTGATAATCGGAATCTATGACTGCTACAGATGTATCATCGCAAGAAGTCTCAAAGGCCAGAATCTTCTTCATTGAGTATAACTTGAATCCTTTGTGGTGTGTATTCTACCAATTTAACTCCAGAAGGAAGGTCGAACTTAACTCCTGTGAAACCTCTATGAATGCTGTTTAGATCAAGATTAGCTTCAATTGAATAATTTTTCAATTCTTCAACGATCTCTTCAGGTCCGCTTACCATAGCAGAAACTTTTTGTGGTATAATCGTTATATTTTCCGTTTCAGGAAATTTAATTGGAATTAGAGAAATGGTTTTGTTTACAATTTTCGTTTGAGTTACATTATAGACAACTTTATCCTTCTCTAACTGAACTTCGGGATTGGGAATTATCAGATTTGCTGTAACTTTGCCATCAGCTATCATTTTCCTATCTATTGGTTCTGTTTTTACATATTCGATCTCATTCAAGATTTCAAGTGGTCCACTTACCAAAACTCTCTGCCTTTCATTTGATATCTTATTCTCAATAAAAAATTCTTCATCGTCGGAAGAAGCAAAATCAATCTGAATCAATTTATGTTTTTCTGCCAGTTTATCCAAATTGATATAAAGATCATCATCATAATCTATATCCAAAACTTCCAGATTAATTCTTTTTGGATAGGTCAAATCTTTCTCATTAAGTTTTATCAGATTCCTTCCGTATTTATATTTCGAAGCATTTATCTGAAAACTGAAAGCTGAAAGTTTAGCAGTTATTATTTCATAGCCTTTGGCACGAATAGAAACAGTTATCTCGGGTAACTCAACTTGCTCCAAAGTAAAATCGGCACTAAGATTTTGCAAAATAATGGGAACTTGAATATCGATTTCGTGAACTTTTTGGAGAACTTGCTGCAGCCATAGCAGAACTGCTATCAGTATAACCAGGATCTTAATTACCAGATTTTTTCTCATAATTTATCCTGTAAATTTGTTAACGGTCGATGATTCTGTAAAGTCTCTCTCCCATCTCCGAAACTTTTTCATTCTCGTCTTTACACCAATCCTGAATAGTCTGTTCTGTAAGAATAACGAAGTCTTCCCGATGACCGTGACGATTTTTTTGAACAACGATATTCGCCAGTTTTTTCATCGACACCCAGATAGTTTTAATTCTTGATTCTTCAGCTTCTGCCAGCCATTCTCTGATATAGGGAAAAACAATTATCGGACTGATCTTTGCAACAGTAGACAGAACATGAGTTATCTTCTTCTGAACTTCCATAGTGTCATCATCGATAGCTTTGCCCACAAAATCCATGATAAAGGTTGGGTCGGAATTGGCAATATGTTCCAAGCCATGAAATGAAAGAGCTCGTTTTTGATAATGTTCCGAATTGATCCAATCTGTCATCTTCTTTTTCATCATTTCCGGAAAACGTTTCCAAAGATCGTTTATCACGGTTTCTACTTCCCATGGTACAGAATCAAATGCTTCTTCTATAATTTCCAAAAGTTTATTTTCATCTTCATAATAATGATTGTATAATAAGAAAAGTGCAGTAGCACGAACACCATAAATCTTGTGTTTTAACATTTTGTTAGCAATTTTCAACATCTTTTCTTTACCTTCATATTTATAAAGACGCTTTCCCAAAAACTCTCTAACAAAATAATTCGGTGTTTTAGAAATCACCATTATTCGTTTTTCAGCTGCTCGAATTTTATTTTTATCTAATAGTTTAAATATCTCGTCTATTTCCGATAAAAGTTTTCTTTTATCATCGCTGTCTAATCTTCCAATTTCGTTCAATTTATTATATCTCCCTAAGCAAAATTTGAGATTGCGAAATCCGTTTTCAAATTGATGAACGGACAATTCCGCACTTTTAAGATTCTTTATTCGCTTAATAACAACGTCAAATTTAGTATTATATTAATATGCGTCAATTTTTATTTAAATATTTTATCTTTTTTCCTCATTTGTATGATTGTATTTTGTGTTTTTTCACTCTTATCATCTCGAACCCAGCGATCATCGATCTGAGTTGAAACCGGGCTCTCTTTCTTAATGAATTCTACTATAGCATCACGCAGATCCTGTTCGTAGCGTGTGATTTTTTCTTCTGGTACTTTGGTCAACATCACCAAACCGGCATTTCCCTGCAGTAAAAAATCAGTAGTTGCTACTTTATAAATTGTATCAGCCTGCCAGGGTTCTCCGCCTATTATCAATTCAGAAACTCTATCATAGTTTTCTCTGCTTCTGTTCACTACCACCTTCACACCTGCTACTCGCAAACCATGTCTGCTGCCGGAAACTCGCATTTCAATGATATCTTTCAGGAACTGACCTTCCACTTCCATCATCACTACCTGATTGTCAAATGGCATCACATTGAAAACATCTCGATATGTTATCGGACCTTCCTTGATATCTGCACGTATTCCACCTAAATTAAGAAAGGCAAAATCTGCTTCGGTATAATCCAGCATTGCTTCGCAGACCAGGTTTCCAATTACGTTCTGGGGTCCATTTCCGCTGCGTGAAAGATAAACAGCTGCTTCACCGATAACTTCATCCATTCCTTCTTCGGCGATAGCCTGCATAGCTGCAATCGTGTCTGCAATTGCTGGATCGGGAATAAACTCATCTTCAAATAAAGTTACTAATGCACCGTTGCGGATTGAAGGTAATTCATAGCCGGAAAGTGTTTTTGTTTCAGAATCTATATTCAAAGTTACATGACCAACATTACTTCCATAGGCATAACCTTGAAATACTAAGGTATGAGTTACAGGATCTTCCCAGGGTTCATTGAAACCTTTGTGCATATGGCCACCGAACAAAACATCGATTCCTTCCACTTCGTGCGCTATTTCCTGTGCATCATAACCCCAGCGGCGTTCTTCATCACGCTCTTCTCCCGAATTATAACGCTTCTCATAAACCGGTTGCGGCTCGTAGGGCAATCCCATATGACCAACCACAAAAACCAGATCTACCTTTTCTTTTTCACGCAGAATCTTCACATATTTTTCTACTTGTTCTTTTGCTGATAAAAACTCAACATTTTTTATGTGTTCAGGAAAACTCATCTGTTCGGTATCGGTTGTTGTAACACCGATTACTCCAATTTTAACGCCCATTTTTTTTAGGATAATATAAGGTTCTACATAATCAACGAGTTGATCGGTTCCCTTTCTTACTATATTGCAGGAAAGTATCGGGAATTCAGCTTTCTGCAAAGTTTTCAGCAAGGCTTCTTCACCAATATCATATTCATGATTTCCGATCACCATCAGATCATAACTGATCATATTGTAATATTCTATGATATAGTCACCCTGGCTCATTGTACCAATCGGATGGCCTTGAAAAAAATCACCAGCATCTATCAACAGGTTATCTCGGGTTTTGTCGCTTTTCTGCCGCACACTTTTTATGTAAGTAGCAGCAACGCCGCCGCCGCCCAGCATTGGTGGGAATTGAGGATTCATGAAAGTTGCGGGATATCTATCGATGCCGCCATGAACATCGTTTGTGAACATCACATCCAATTTCAGATCTTCCGCATTTAAACAGAATATCAAAATCAGAAAAGATATCGTTATTAATATTTTTTTCATAATTTATTACCAATCAAAACTAACTGATGTTTTTAACTCCAAAAATGTTTCTTTCACTGTATCGGGATTTTCCCAACCACGATCCTGCAGATTCAGATATTGATAATTTGCCCACAAGGTAGAATAATCATAATAGCTGTCCATAAATAGATCGAGAGCTTCATACTGACGGTTGGAATACTGCAACCCAAGATCTACTGTAAAGTTATCTAATATTTTAAATCCGGTTCCTGCCGAGAAAGTTGGTTTCATTATTTTATTTGCAAAAGTTATTCCGCTCTGATCATGCAATCCGTATTCGGTAATGAAACTGAAACCTAACCTAATAGGAATGGAATTTGGCAGAACATGTTCTACGCCCAGATAATAATTGAATTGATCATCATAAAGTTTATTAATTCCAGACCAGCCAACCTGTTCCAATTCCACATAGAAATAGGTTTTCATGATATTTTGAGGTTGATATGAAATTCCTGCTCTCATTTTGGAAGGAGTTTTATATTCGGAATACATAATCGAATCAGTGTGAACGACCATTTCCAATGAATCCAGTTTGGAATAATACATGTAAACTGCGTCATCCACATCTATTCCATCCACATTGCCAGTTACGTCAAATTCGGTTTCCGGCTGATAACTTATACCAATATCAAATCTGTCATTAAACCGGTAATTTGCTCCCAGTGTGAACTGCATCGCGCTGAAATCACGCTCAACGATATTGTAAGAATTGAAGAGAGTATCAGCGGAAGTTGACATCAAATCTATAGCAGCATCCTGCCAGATGATCTCGCGTTCCCATTTTGCATCACCACTCAAGCTGGAGATCATCAATCCCAGAGAAAACATATCTTTGTATTTAAAAGCCAGATTTCCACTGATCGAATTTACTACTCCTTCGCTTTCAATGTAATTCTTTGCCAGGATCGGGGGATAACCATTATTATCAGAATTGAAATTATTCCGAACTTCTTCAAAATAATCGGCATCGAAGCTTATGGCAGGATTATATAAAACAGCTGCTCCAAAAGTGAAATCTGCCAATTTATGATTATAAAAAATTCCTGCCGAATGATAGTTGTAATAATTCAAATTATCCACATAAGTTGCTTCTCCGCTGTAGGCATCAAAAGAGTTATACATCGGAAGGGATCTTTTTTCATTTACCTGATACAGATTCATTCCGTACTGAAAACCGAGGTTGGATTTCAGGTTCATCTGATTGGCAGGATTTAGAAATGAATCGAATAAACGCATTCCCAAAGCTACACCGGTATTTCCCAAAGCAGCTGAACGTCCATTATAAACTTCTAGCTCGTTGCCATCCTGTGCATCTAATATTGAATATGAATAAATTACTCCGTTTAAAAGTAATATTATTAATAACCATCCTATTTTTTTCATCTATCCTCCGAAATATTATATCTAAAAATATTTATTTTCCCATATTAATTTTAAAACTTCCAGTCTAACTGAAGTCTAATTGTATGAATTTTATTTTCAACTCGGTCAAAATACCATTCACCGTCAGGTGGAATTTCGTTATATAATCTGAATTCCAAAGCTCTGGTCATGAATTGCTTGTATTTATATTTAAAGGAAAGGAAAAGGTTGTTGGAAATTCGGCTGTGAAAGGTGAACCAATATTTGAAACCGCGATCGGATTGATCAAAATCCAGCTCTACATCTTCAAAATCCCAGAAAGAAGCTCCATAAGCTTTCCAAAAGGCAAAAGATCCCTGAATTTTCAGGTTGTCATTAAAATTATGCCGATAATCCACATAGATCATTTCGCCGTCAGAATTCGTTATTGCCTGAGCCATATCGGGCGCACTTGCAAATGCCGGATCCGAAAGGATCGAAAGATACGGCGGCTGCAAGACTTTTGCATAAATGATACCGATTTGAATTTGATCAAAATTGGAAAGGTAGGTTCGCAGAAAAAGTTCTGTTTCATTTGCCTGCGATTTGCCGCGATCCTGAATTTCGTCATCTCGTTTTATTTGAACTTTATGACGAACTCTGAAACGCATCTGATGAATTGGCTTAAATTCCAGAGTGCCCTGAAAACGAATTCCCTGACGGGCATCGGAAAGCCGTTCCCAAACATCTAAATAAGCTTTTGTAATGGTGAACATACGGTGGAACTGATAGCGGGTTTCAAAGTAGAATCCCCGTTCTGCAGAAGGTTGAACAGAATTTATGTACATATCTGTAAGTAGCGTATTTCGCAGGCCATAAGTCAATTTTTCAAAAACCGTATCATCATATCTCTGGCTTTCGCTGAAACTGCGCTGATAGGGATTGTCGAATTCCAGATCGTAATGACGGAACATAGTGAGGAAATAAAGATTTTCAAATTGAGTATACGAACTTAAAATTATTGCTTTGGGATCATCACCGATCTTAAACAGTTCACCGTTTTTTTCCATTTCGGCATATTCACCCTGAATAGAAGTATTGTTCAGAGTAGTTCTCCAGTCAAAGCCCAGTACACGACGATAATTTCTATCGTATTTATCAGTTTTAGTAGAATACAAATTTGTGATCTCTGCATCGGTTATTTTCCACTTTTCAGAAGCTGTTTCATCATCGTAAATAAGAATATCCTGCAACTCCTCCAATGAATCGGGAACTACAAAATCTCGATTATAAGTAGCTTCATAACCGGTTACACCAATATGAGTTCCGATAAATGGTGAATATTCCAGATGACCACCGATCAGGTTTTCTTCCACTGCATCTTTTCTGGGTGCAATGGTCACTTCATTCAAATTTCCCACATAATCATTAAAATATGTTTCAGCGTCTTCCAATTCATCATTGCTGAAGTTATTTGTTCTGATAATATAAGATAAAGCATAATCATCTTTATCCAGAATTCCATTGTTGTTACTGTCGTAAATTATGGCATCTTTTTTATCGTTAGAAAGAAACAGAACAGCGTTCATATTGTTTCTTTTCCAGTCGATGGCAGCACCACGCAACGAATATTGCTGCGTTCTGGAAAGATCACCGATAACTCCAATAATGCGTTTATTGAAACCATAACCGGTTTGACGTGGACTGAATGTATCGGTATTTTCCATAACCAGACCTTCGCCAAATGTAGCTCGAAAGTTTCCGGCATAGATCTTCAGGAAGTTTCTTCCCATCCAATTTATTTCTTTTTCATATCCTACATAATATTTCGCATCGTCACCCAGAGTTTGATTATCATCTAGAAAGAAATTTTCATTACCTTTGGGTGAATTGGTCAAAATCCCGGCTTTCCATTCGTTCATGTAGCGAATTCGAAGTTTATTCATCACCGAACTGCGATTATTTTCCAAGTTGAAAAATCCCCAGTAAGATTGATTCTTCTGGGTTGGAGTTGCGCTATCGAATCTGATCATCGACTCCTGATACATCTCTTTCAGTTCATCTGCGTAAGGCATGTCGTTATACTTGAACTGATAATCGACGAATACACGATTCTGGATCGGCGGTTCTTCGTAATACACATAGTAGCGAATATTACGCGCTCCGTAATAGGAAATTCCCGGAGAAAAACGCAGATCTCGATAATTGGAAAGCGTGTCGCCGTTGGCTCTTCGTTTCAGGATGGCAGCCACATCGATGGCAGAAGTATTGGGAAGATTAAAAATATCGGAGAAAGGCATTTTATTGATGTTGCGGGGAGTCATCAGATAATCTTCCCACACATCACTTATACCTTCCTGCAGACCTTCGTTGCTGCCCAGTCTTTCGATAAGATAATAGATCTCATCTCTACGAATTGCTGCTTCGTCATCACTTTGATAATGAGAAACCGAAACAAGCGGTTTAAGCTTATTCATCGTCTTCTGATCAATGGATTCTATGGCTCGAAGATCGTAGATACTTTTGAAATAATCGATGTAAAATCGGTAATTGTGAATATCTTGAGCCTGCTTTTCTGAAATGGGTAATGATCTTAACTCTTCCAGGCTGGCAGTATTGAGATCGAGCATAGCTGAAAATACTGTTGCCCAGCAAAAGATCAAAACAAAAAATAAAAATAATTTCTTCATATTTTCCCTTATCAATACACCTATCTATCTATAAGAAAATCAATTATAAATAACGAGTAAACAAATTTTTTGACATATTAATTGTAAAGGATTTTCCGCTATATTTAAAGTTTTCAAAAAAAATTTGACAACAGGCAACAGCATAAGATTCTTTACCAGAAGATTTTTGGAGGAAAAATGGCAGAAAATAAAAACGTTGAAAGAAAGAACAAATTCTCTTTAATAGAGCTTTTAATGATCATCATGGTAGTTGGAATTGTTTTTACTCTTACGATACCATTAAGAAATGATCGGATAATCAAAGGAAAATTGAAAGAAGCTGTAAAAAATATTCAGATCATTGCTCGCGCCGATGTAGCATTCAAAGAAGACCCTGCCAACGGCTATTATATTTTTGAACATAACGTTCTTAAAATTCAAGAAGACGGAAGTGTGGGAGGAGACGATCTTTTGAATGTTCAAGATGAACTGGAAACTACTGATGGAATATTCTTATTTGATTACGCTGTAACAGACAGTTCAGTAGTAGCGATCACAAATCAGAATTTCGGAAAAGAGGGCGCGAAAATATTTTATTACCTTCCCAATGGACCATGGAACGTGGGAGACGACAAGATTTCCAAAAACGTATTTGATCCAAACTGGCTTCCCTAAAATTTTGTAAAAATTTTGCAAAACCTTCCAGGTTGTACAAGCTTGGAAGGTTTTTTCATAACAATGGAATTTATCGATAAATTACTTACAAATTTTATTAGCATTCCTATTCTTGTGGGATATGCAGAAATTCATTATCACCTAAAATTTCTTTATCCCAGATACTTTCGAAAAGAACCGGAAATAATTGCAGATCTTCCCCGTCGCTGCATCCAAGAAAGAAGTTCAAAAATACCAATTTTACTGATCGTAAAAGATGCAAATATTTTTCCTGTAAAACTAAAATCCGCTAATATTCTGATCATAGGAAAAAGTCGAGAAGAAACCGGAAAGATCGAGCTTGATCTGAAACTAAATAACAAATATTTTTCCAAGATTTTTTATGTTGATATCAGTAAATTTAAAACCGATCAATGGTTGAATATTTCTGTAGAGATCAATTACCAGATCAAGGGAAGAAATAAAACTGCGATCAATGATAATTATCCCGCTATTGCCAAAAAACCTTTTCGCTGCTTTTGGGCAGAAAAGGAACTTCCATTTCCCAAAGACTGGTATTGCGGTGATCCTCATTATCACAGCATTCACACTTCCGATCAAGTAGAATTTGGAGCTGATATATTTTCTACTAAAATCATGGCAAAATCAATGGGTTTGGACTGGTTTTTCGTAACCGATCATTCTTACGATCTGGATGATGATGAAAATGATTGTACCAGAAATGACCCCGAACTTCCTATCTGGAAAAAAATGCAGCAGAATTGTAAAAAAAATGATGAGAAGGATTTCAGAGTAATAGCAGGTGAAGAAGTTTCGATCGGAAACTGGGAAAATAAAAACGTTCATCTGCTGGCAATCAATCATCCTCACTTCATTGCCGGCAGCGGTGACAGCGCAGAAAAATGGTTCCGGAATAAACCGCAAAACTCGCTGAAAATGATAAAGCGGCTGCACTCCGAAAACAATCTATTTATTGCAGCTCATCCATTTGAAAATGTTCCCCGGGCACAAAAACTGACTTTACGTCGAGGTCAGTGGCACAGCAGGGATTATGAAAATGCCGGGATCAAGTTTTTGCAGGTCATTAACAGTAATGAAATCAACGATATTCAAAACTCAATTGAGCGCTGGACTAAATTGTTGTTACAAGATAAAAAATATTACATTTTTGCTGGTAACGACGCCCACGGAAATTTTAATGTAATGCGTCAGATCAAAAGCCCTTTCTGGAAGTTGTTCAGCTCCTGCAAGCAAACTTTCGGTAATTTTTTTACTGCCTTCAATCACTCTGAAAACGAGCCGCTTACAGGAATTCAAAATAAAAATATAATCGTTAGTAATGGGCCATTTTTATCTTTCAAATTGATAAAAGACAAGCAGGAATTTCGTATCGGCTCTACAATTCACAGTGGAAGTGTTGCATTAATATTTGATGCAAAAACCTCACCTGAATTTGGTGAAATTGTTGAACTAAACTTATTCATTGCTGACCTGACATCAAAGGTAGAACGCAAATTCAGTAAATTAGAGAATTCTATGGCAATAGTATTATCGAACAAAGGTTATCTCCGAATGAGTATGACAACAGAAAAAGGTGGAATGGTTTATACAAATCCGATCTGGGTGGAATAGTTGCCGGATTGCTGGCAGATTTTTATCATCAATAACCCAGTGAAATTGAATTGATTTCACAGGTTAAAAATTTATGGGCTTCAAAAAAATTAAAGTATCTTTTCTGGATTATTGAATTTATTGCAAAACCAATTTTGTTGACAAACCTGCCGCCTGGGAAAAATTCTAGAATAAATTATTAGAGGAAAAAATGATAGAACAAATAAATTATTTTTTGCAGGAATTGATCCAACTTTCCAAACAAGAAAAAGATCATTTGGAATTTATAAAAGACTTTCATCAGTTACTGGGCAAAAAACTTAAAGCAAAAGAAACGATCGTTATTCTTCGTATCGACAAATATTTTTTGAGGAGCTCTTTTTTAAATGATAACGAGGAATTCTGGGATATTCGCACTAATGATCTGAACGATGAAGAACGCTTTTCAAGATTGGCAGACATTGCTCTGAAAGAAATAAACTATTCTTACGAAAACGATCTCCTTGCAAAGATTCAAGATAACGGTTTTATCATTATCAAAAATACTGAAAATAATGAAAAACTGGAAATACTGGAAGAAATCAAAGATTTTTTTTATTTGATCTTCAAATCAATTTATCGTCAATTTCAGCTCATAGAACGTGTAAAAGAATTGAGCTGCCTGCACAGCATAAGCAAGATAGCGGAAGATCATGACCTTTCTATACCAGATTTTCTGGATCAAATTGTAAATCTACTTCCACCTGCCTGGCAATATCCCGAAATAACACGTGCGAAGATCATCTTCAACGATGAAACTTTTGCCACAAAAGATTTTGAGGAAAGCCCGATCAATCTGCGTTCAAACATCATGCTGCAAAAAAGAAAAGTCGGATATGTCGAGGTGAATTATCCCGAAGATTTTAAACAGAAAGACAGCTACCCTTTTTTGAAGGAAGAAGCAGGACTTATTCGCACAATTGCGCAGGAACTCAGCATAATTCTGGAAAAGAAAAAATCTGAAGACGAAAGCCGAAAGTTGGAAAAGCAGCTGCTTCATGCCGATAGACTGGCAACATTGGGACAGCTTTCAGCTGGAGTGGCTCACGAGATAAACGAACCGCTGGCAGGTATTTTAGGTTTAGCTCAATTGATGGAAAAAAATAACAGCCTGGATCAACAAGCTCTCAATGATCTGGAAAACATTGTGTCTGCCAGTTTGCATGCCCGGGAAGTTGTTAAAAAACTAATGTTATTCGCCAGACAGGTTCCCTCCAGCCAGACTGATCTGAATTTGAACGAATCAGTTAATAATGCCGTTTTCTTTCTGGAATCACGCTGCCGAAAAAACATGGTCAAGATCCATCTGGATCTTAAAAAATCCATTCCCAGCATAAATGCCGATTCTTCCCAGATTCACCAGGTTCTCATCAATCTAATCGTCAATGCTTTGCAGGCGATGCCGGATGGTGGCATTATCAACATCAAAACTTATCAAAATGAAAATACTGCTTTCCTGGAATGCAGTGATAATGGTATCGGCATGACAAAAGACGTTCTAAACCAGATCTTCAATCCTTTTTTTACAACCAAAAAAGTAAATGAAGGAACCGGACTTGGACTTTCGGTGGTTCATGGCATCATTTATTCTCATGGCGGAGATATCTCGGTTAGCAGTCAGCCGGGCAAAGGTGCAAAGTTCAAGATCAGTTTTCCAATCGGAAAAGGACTTTTAAATAATGAAGAATAAGAGAATTTTAGTTTTAGATGATAACAATGTAACTCGCGACGTGATAAAACGAAATTTATCTGCTCATGGTTTTCAAATCTATACTGCCAGCAATTTCGATCTGACCAAACAGATATTAGAAGAGATCGAACCAGACCTTCTTATTACCGATCTTAAAATGCCTGATATCAGCGGTTTGGATGTTATCATTCATGTTACCGAAAATTTTAAAAATACAGAAATAATTGTGATAACCGGTTATCCCACCATAAATTCTGCTGTTGATGCTGTGAAGTTGGGAGCGAACGACTACCTGACAAAGCCTTTTACAGATGTGGAATTGCTGACAGCAGTGAAAAAAGCTTTAGAAAAACAGAGCAATAAACAGGAATTTCAGCGTGAGATCTCCGATGGATTTGGCGAGAAATTCGGTATAATCGGAAAATCTGCTAAAATGCTGGAAGTGTTTAAAACCATCAAAAAAGCATCTCAAATAAACAGTACAGTTTTGATAACCGGTGAAAGCGGAACCGGCAAGGAACTGGTAGCCAGAGCTATTCATTATGCCGGCTTTCGAGCTGCCGCTCCTTTTGTTCCTATCAATTGCGGTGCTATTCCAGAAACTCTGCTGGAAAGTGAACTTTTTGGTTATGTAAAAGGAGCTTTTACAGGAGCTCACACCACGCGGGAAGGTTTTTTTCAAAGTGCAGATAAAGGAACTATTTTTCTGGATGAGATCTCTGAAACTTCCATGATGCTGCAAATAAAAATGCTGCGCGTTATTCAGGAAAAAGAAGTTTACATGGTCGGTTCAAACCGCTGTCAAAAAGTAGATGTCCGCATTCTGGTAGCATCCAATAAAGATCTGTTTGAACTGGTTCAGATCAAAAAATTCCGCGAAGACCTGTTTTATCGTTTGAATGTTCTCACGGTTCAAATTCCACCCTTGCGGGAACGCGGTTCCGATATTTTTCAATTGGCGAATCATTTTGCCAATAAATATGCAGAGGAATTCAATAAAAAAGTTCCGGTTTTCAATGATGAGGTATTAGAAATTTTTGGGCGTTATAACTGGCCGGGAAATGTGCGTGAATTGGAAAATCTGGTGCACCGGCTTGTTATAATGAATGAAGACGGTAAAATCTCAAAAGCTGATCTGCCGGATTTTATGAAATCGAGGATCGACAGCTGCAGCGAAGTAAAACGCAGCTTGCAGGAAGTAGAAATTCAACACATTAAGAACGTGCTGGAATACACTGGAAATAATAAAACCAAAGCAGCTGAAATTCTGGAAATCGATCGCAAAACATTGAATAATAAGTTGAAAGAATAAAGAAAATTCTAAAATTTGACTATCACCATGGCAGAAACAAGGTGTATTTCGCTAAATTTATTTCAGCAAGCTGAAAATCGAATTTTCATTATTTACCCCTCTCCGGCAACTGCCGGATCTCCCCTCAAAGAAAAGGCTTTTGCAAAGTGACGTTTTGCTTTGCAAAAACGACACATACAGGGGAGAAAATTTGGAAAACCCAGATGCAGAGCAGCGAGAAATTCTTTCGATTAAATTTCTAACTTGAATGAATTATTTGTTTTTTTATAGTAGGATCGATGGATGTTAGTTAGAACAACTTCAAATATCTATCAAACACGAAAAGCTTATTTCTGCTGTAACCAGTCATTTCTTTTACGATATTTTTTTCCATCATTAGATTGATTAATGTTCTCATGGTTTTATCAGGAATATCAGTTTTCATTACTAATTCCTTTATGCTCAGGATAGGATTTTCATAAAACACGTTAATAATTTTCAGAATCTTTTCTGATCGACTGCCAAAAGTATGACTCAATATTGTAATTTCTTGTTGTAATTCAATTATGTTTACAAATGTCTGTTTTGTGTTTTCAGAAGTAATTGAGATACCTTTTAGAAAGAATTTTATCCATTGTATGATTTTATTGCTTCGGGCTTCATTCAAGTAATGATAATATTCGATTCGATTTTTCTCGAGATAGTCAGATAAATACAAAGCTGGTTTAGTTAAGATATTGTTGGCGATCAGATACAAAGTAATAAGCAGCCTTCCTACTCTCCCATTTCCATCTAAAAAAGGATGAATTGTTTCAAATTGATAATGCATTAGTGCTAATTTTATTAAATGAGGAACATTATTATTCTCATTAATAAATTTTTCGAGATCACCCATCAGATCGTTTAAATATTTATTGTGTGGAGGAATGAATTTAGCTTCGGAAAGATTTCTTCCACCAATCCAATTCTGGCTTTTTCTGAATTCACCCGGGGTTTTCTTTTCATCTCTTCCTGTGCTAAGTAAAATTCTATGTGTTTCTCTTATCAGGCGATTTGATAGAGGTAGTTTTTCTAACATTAGAATTGCATTTTTCATAGATTCAATATATTGATGTACTTCTAACCAATCATCTCTTCTCTCAGGAGAAATTTGATCTTCTTTCATAACAGCTTCATCAATCTCTGTTTTAGTACCTTCAATTTTGCTGGAAGTGTTAGCTTCTTTTACAATGTGCATTTTTATAAACATATCGATGTCAGGGATCAGGTATGAAAACGCATTAATTTCTCCAAGTTTTCTATTGGCTTCATCCAATAGAATATTTATGTCTGAATCTTCCCAAATCCAATTGGAATTAATGCTATTTGGCAGAAAAGCTTTGTATTTATATTCTTGAGTATATTTTCCAGATTTAAAATCTTCTAATTTCATAATTATTACATCCTTCTCATTTTTATGAGACAATGACAATATGGAAACTTATTTTGTCAAATAAAACAAAAAATGACAATAAGAAATGCTTTATTGTCACTTCATCGTTTCAATCACAATAAAGCATAAAAAAGAACTCGCTGAGACATGACTCGTGAACGAAATACGAAAATAACAAAATTTAACAGCATTCTCACTTCACGCTTCACTGCGAAGCAAGTCTGCAAATCAGTCCATGACTTTAGTCGTAGGAGTGAAATACAAGACGAGAATAATAAACCGCCATCTTCCCATCTTCCCATTTTCCCAACTTCATCAAATCATCCAATCACCCAATCACCAAATCACCACAAGGTTTGTGGTTGTGTAATCTTTCCCAACTGTGGAAAAATTCCCCAATTTTTTAAGTTACCTGCAAATCAATTTTTATTTATTTATTAAAATATTCCTCACTCTTCAATTTATATTTATTTATATTGCAGTAAGATGCGATTTTCTAAAAAAAATTTAGCGAAAAATCTCTAATTGGCACTGGGATTGCAGAATAGTAAAACAAAAACGCCGATTTCGGCAAAAAGGGAGATGAGATGGAAAAATCTTTCAACGCTTTCAAAATGGCACAGGATCAATTTGATGCTGTTGCCGACAAATTGAATTTAAATGAAGCAGCCCGGGAACTTTTACGCAATCCGATGCGTGAATATCATTTTAATATTCCTGTAAAAATGGATGACGGAACATCCAAAGTTTTTCGCGGTTTTCGCATTCAACACAGCGATGCTTTAGGTCCCTGCAAGGGTGGAATTCGTTTTCACCCGCAGGAAACTGTGGACACAGTGCGCGCACTTTCCATGTGGATGACCTGGAAAACTTCCGTAGTCGATATTCCGCTGGGTGGCGGAAAAGGTGGAGTGATCTGCGATCCGCATAATTTAAGTGCTCGAGAGCAGGAACAGATCTGTCGCGGCTGGGTTCGCCAGTTAAACCAGAATGTAGGACCACTACGCGATATCCCGGCACCCGATGTGATGACAAACGGCCAGCACATGCTGTGGATGCTGGATGAATTTGAAGCAATCACCGGACAAAAATTCCCGGGCATGATCACCGGAAAACCGGTCGGTCTTGGTGGTTCTCTGGGCAGAACTGAAGCGACCGGTTACGGTGTTATTTTCACAGTAAGAGAAGCTTTGAAAGAAATGAAGATCCAACTGCAAAATACCACAGCTTCTTTCCAGGGTTTTGGAAATGTATCTCAGTATGCCATAAAACTCTACAACAAACTGGGGGGAACAGCACTTTGCGTTTCCTGCTGGGATCAAATTGATCAGACTTCCTACGCATTTTACAAAAAAGACGGAATTGATCTGGATGAATTGATGAACATAACCGATCGTTTCGGTGGAATCGATAGAAAGAAAGCTGAAGAATTAGGTTATGATGTACTTCCCGGCGATAAATGGCTTGAAGTGGAATGCGACATTCTGGTTCCTTCTGCTCTGGAAAATCAGATAACAATAGATAATGTAGATAAAATAAATAATAAAGTGAAACTTATTGCCGAAGGTGCAAACGGTCCAACCACGCCGGAAGCAGATGAAGTTCTGCATCAGCGTGGAATTTTCATGATCCCGGATTTCCTGTGCAACGCCGGCGGAGTTACCTGCAGCTACTTTGAACAAGTGCAATGCAACATGAACTACTTCTGGAGCAAAGATGAAGTTCTGGGTAAGCTGGATTACAAAATGACAACCGCATATCACAAAGTTTCCAAACTGGCTCGTGATAAGAAACTTTATATGCGTGATGCTGCTTATATGATCTCTGTGGACAGAGTGGTACGTGCTTCTGTTGCCAGAGGTTGGATATAAGAGAACCCATCCTCAACAAAAAGGGCAGATCAAGTAAAAGGATCTGCCCTGAATTTGAAAAAGCACAAATATTTTAACATATGAGGAATTATGATGCAAAGCGGTACAGAATTTAGTCGAGAAAAGGGATTTTTTAACGAAGAATTTAATTACATTGGTACAGGATTGCCGGGTGGAAAAGCCACCGGACTGGCACAAAGCCAGGAAATTTTGAAGAAGCATTTTCCTGATGGCGAAATTTCTGGAATGAAGATTAACATTCCTGCTACGACTGTTCTTTTGAGTGATGTTTTTGATGATTTTATGGAAAGCAATGATCTGTATGAAATTGCCCTCTCCGATGCTTCTGATGAGGACATTGCTATCAGTTTCATTAACTCTTCTTTTGGCGGAATTTATGCTGGTGATCTGTATTATCTTATCGAAAATATAAAAAAACCTCTGGCTATCCGCTCTTCCAGTATTTGTGAAGATTCTTTAAAAGAACCTTTTGCCGGGGTGTATGAAACCAAAATGGTTGCCAATAATCAATTTACTCAAACCGATAAATACAATGCTCTGATCAATGCTGTTAAATTCGTTTATGCATCGCTGTTCTTTCAGCAATCAAAAGATTATTTCCGCACCATAAATCGTGATATAAAAGAAGAAAAGATGGGAATTATTATTCAGGAAGTCATCGGAGATCAATTTGAAAATAATTTTCATCCTGCAATTTCCGGTGTATTAAAATCCTACAATTTCTATCCTTCCGACAGTATAAAACCGGATGCCGGATTCGCAGCTCTGGCATTTGGCTTGGGAAAAACCATCGTAGATGGCAGCAGTTGCTGGAGTTATTGTCCGCGCTTTCCCAGAACCCCGCAGCCCTTCAATAATATGAAAGATCTCCTTAATAATACTCAAAAGAAATATTGGACTATCAATCTGGGAAATATCGATAATCATAATCCGGTAGCAGAAACTGAATACCTTATGCAAAACTCCATTTTTGAGATCCAGGATAAATTCCAACTTAAGAACATCTGTTCTACTTACGATTTTGCTAATGATCGTTTGATTATGGGAATTCAAAACTATGGAGCACCTGTTCTGGATTTTGCTCCTACACTACGGGCAGAAATGCTGCCCTTGAATACTGTTATCAACAAAATCATGCAAGCTTGTGAAGAAGAGACAGGAAATAAAGTGGAAATAGAATTTGCAGTCAGTATCGGGCAGGAGCAGAATCCCGAGCCAAGATTTGGATTTCTGCAATTACGTCCGATAAACATTTCCAATGAAACTGTTGAAATTCCTGAAAAAGAAATAGATTCTAATGATATATTGCTTTCCTCCAAAAATGCCATGGGAAATGGCATCAGCAAAGATATCTTTGATATCGTATTTATTCGACCCGACACATTTGAAATCAAGAATACCCAGCAAATTGCCAAAGATGTAGCAGAGATAAATGCTCTATTTTACAATAACAAACGCAAATATCTGCTGATCGGTTTTGGACGCTGGGGCACCAGCGATCCCTGGTGCGGCATTCCAGTTCAATGGTCGCAGATTTCCAATGCCAAAGCTATCGTGGAAACAGTGCTGCCCAGCATGAGAGCAGATTTCAGCCAGGGTGCACACTTCTTTCATAATATGACCGCCCACAATGTGTTCTACTTTTCTGTAAACGAAGAAGAAGCAAAAAACCTTGACTGGGATTGGATCGACCGACAGAAAACAATCAATGAAACAAAATATGTGAAACATGTCCGACTGCCAGATGATTTGAAAATAATGGTGGACGGCAGAAAAAGTGTAGGAATTATCTTAAAAAAATAATAAATAAGGTTGTTATAAATTTGGATACATTATGGATGAATTGAAAAGAAAAGAAAAACAATTGCTCGACAGCTTGAAAGAAAGACAGAAAGAACTAAACTGCATTCATGGACTGGAAGGAATTCTAATCGATTTTGAATCTCCTCTGGAGAATATTTTATACAAGATACTGCGCGTGTTGCCCGATGGATTTCAATTTCCCGAAAAATGTTTTGCAGAAATTGAATACAATGGTAAATCTTACAAAACGTCGAAACATGAAAACACAATTTACATGCAAAAATCTCCCTTGCATAAAAATAATATAAACTTTGGTGAATTACGGATTTATTATACCGACGTTCCTCCGGAAATGCATCACGAGCCATTTTTGAAAGAAGAATATTCTCTTTTAAATACCATTGCCAGTATTCTGGCTTCTTACCTGGTAGTACGTTCCTACAAAGAAAAAAATATCAAAAACAATGTGCGCAGCGAATGGCAGGTAATCGTTAATATGCTGCAGAAAACCGATATAAAACTCTTTTTGCGAATCGCCAGGAAACTCTTGAATCTGCTATTCCAGAAGGGAATCGAAGAGGTAAAATCGATCTATGCCAGTTTTGGAGATACTACCCGCAATTCCCAATTGGAACTGAGTTCCGAAATAAACGCTCCGCTGAAGAAAAAAGATTACCGTGAAACCATAAAATTGAGTGATCAGATCTTTGAAATAGCTGCCAGTCATTTTTCCGATAATGAAATGATGGATTTTATCCGCAAATGGATTCAGGAAGATAAATTGAATTTTCTCACCATTTCTCTGGAAAGTCCCGATTCTACTTTATCCGTTATTCAGGATGCTATTTATCGATATCAAAATCAGGAAATCCACAAAGACACATTCTCGCCGTATGCCTACACAAACGTAAAAGTTCTGATGATCCAGAAACTTTTTACCAATCAATTGGAATTCATCAATGTAGCCAAAAATTACATCGATCTGGAAGATTTCCAGGAAGTTCTGCAGCACACCATTTTCTCGGGAAATTCGCATGGAAAACTGGGCGGAAAAAGTACTGGTCTGTTTTTCGCCAACAATATTTTGAAAAGAGAAACTGAGAATGAATTTTTCAAAAATATCAAAACGCCGCAAACCTGGTATATTACATCCGATACAATGCTCAACTTTTTGCATTACAACAATCTGGAAGAAGTTGTAGAACAAAAATATAAAGATATTGAAATTGTGCGGGCTGAGTATGGAAACATCATTCAAATGTTCAAGAATTCACACTTTCCGCATGAAGTGGCCAAAGGACTTTCTCAGCTTCTGGACGGTCTGGGAAATCGGCCGATAATTGTGCGCAGTTCTTCTCTGTTGGAAGATAGTTTTGGAGCAGCATTTTCGGGAAAATACAAAAGTCTGTTTCTGGCAAATCAGGGCAGCAAGCAGGAAAGGTTAAATGCTTTAAAGGATGCAATTGCAGAAGTTTACGCTTCCATCGTCGGACCCGATCCGATCGAATACCGTAAAGAACGCGGGCTTCTGGATTTTAAAGAAGAGATGGCAATTCTGATTCAGGAAGTTGTTGGCGAAAAATGTGGAAAGTACTTCTTCCCCGCTTTTGCCGGAGTTGCTTTTTCCAACAATGAATTCCGCTGGTCATCACGCATTAAACGAGAAGACGGACTTCTGCGCCTGGTTCCAGGTTTGGGAACTCGTGCTGTAGATCGGCTCAGCAACGATTATCCTGTTCTGGCATCTCCCGGAAAACCCGGAATCAGAGTAAATGCCTCCACCGAAGAAATCTTGAAATACAGCCCCAAGGAAATCGATCTGATAAATCTGGAAACGAATTCATTTGAAACCATGTCGATCGATAAGCTGCTGCAGGAATGTCGCGACGATTTTCCTCTTTATGATAAACTTTTCTCTGTATACGAACACAATTATTTCACCGAAAAATCTGGTTTCAGCATAGATTTCGATAAAGATGATCTGATTCCCACCTTCAACGGACTAATCAATAACACAAGTTTCATGAAAAAAATAAAGACAATTCTGGACATCTTGAAAGCAAAACTCTCTACTCCGGTCGATATCGAATTGGCCGTAAAAAATGATGATATCTATCTGCTCCAATGTCGTCCGCAAAGTTTTTCCAGCGAAGATGAACCACAGCCGATCCCACAGGATATTCCAGCCAAAGATGTCATTTTCTCGGCTCATAAACACATTTCAAACGGTTATATTCCAGAAATCAATTATATTGTTTATGTCGATCCGGACTGTTATACAAAAATGGAAACCATCGACGAATTACGCCGTGTGGGTCGTTGCATCGGAAAGCTGAATCTGCTGCTGCCAAAAAAGAAATTTATTCTGCTTGGCCCGGGACGCTGGGGAAGCAAAGGAGATATAAAACTGGGTGTGAATGTATCATACTCGGATATCAACAAAACTGCTGTTCTCATCGAAATTGCCAGAGAAAAAGGAAATTATGTTCCCGATCTTTCTTTTGGAACGCATTTTTTCCAGGACCTGGTAGAAGCTCAAATTCGTTATATCCCACTCTATCCTGATGAAAAAGAAAATATTTTCAACAACAATTTCTTCCGTTTTTCCAACAACATTCTACCCAACATTCTGCCCGAATACGAAGATATCCAAAAATGTGTAAAAGTTATCGATATTCCCAAAGAAACTGATGGTAAAATCCTGAAAATATTTATGAATGCAGATTTGGAAGAAGCCATCGCTTATGTAGGCAAGCCGGGAAATCATCGCCGAAATTCTCAGGATAATCCCGAATATTTTGAATCAACCGATGAAAACTACTGGTATTGGCGTTTGCAGGTTGCAGAATATTTAGCACAAAGCATCGACAGCAGTAAACTTGGTGTAAAAAATATGTACCTTTTTGGAAGTGTGAAAAACGCAAATGCAGGTCCTGCCAGCGATATAGATATTTTGGTTCATTTTAAGGGGAACAAGCAGCAAATGGCAAATTTGCAAGCCTGGCTGGAAGGCTGGAGTATTTGCCTCGATCATTTCAATTATCTGAAAACAGGTTACAAAACGGGTGGTCTTCTTGATGTTCACATCATCACAGATGATGATATTGAAAAGCAAACCAGTTATGCAGCGAAAATTGGAGCTGTAACCGATGCCGCCAGAAAATTGGAGATGAATAAATGATAAAAGCGTTATTCACCAGCGATTTACACGGCTCAATTCCCAAATATGAATTTTTATTCGAGCAGCTTATAAAGCAAAAACCGGCAGCTGTATTCATCACCGGCGATCTAACCGGAATCTCTGCAAACTCTTCTCTTTCTGCTGGAATTCACAATTTCTTATCTGATTATCTGGGTGCTAATCTGCAAAAGATCAAAAACAAAATGAAACAGGACTTCCCGCAAATTTTTGTGATACTGGGCAACGATGATCCAAAATCACAAGAAAGCGTTCTTAGAAAGCTTTCTGATAAAAATTTGTTGAATTATATTAACGAAAAAATCGTTAAATTCCAAAATTTCAGAATTGCTGGATATTCTTATGTTCCACCCACACCTTTTATGAATAAAGATTGGGAAAAATATGATGTTTCCAGATACGTCGATGTTGGTTGCATTTCACCTGAGCAAGGTTATCGAAGTATCGAAGTTGGCAAGCATGAACTTAGATATAATACAATAAAACGTGACCTTGACCGGTTATTTAAAGATGATCTTTCAAGGACTGTATTTCTGTTTCATTCTCCACCCTATCAAACCGATCTGGATCGAGCCGATCTGGACAGAATATTTGTCGATCATGCTCCTGTGGATGTGCACGTAGGAAGTATTGCTATCAAAGAATTTATCTTGAACCGATCACCCTATCTCACGTTGCATGGTCATATTCACGAATCTACCCGCATCACCGGAAACTGGATGCAGAAAATCGGAAATACTTTTTGTTTTCAAGGTGCTTTGGAACGGAATGATATCGGCTTGATTAAGTTAGATCTGGATCATCCTGAAAACGCTGAAATGATTATGTTGGATTAGTTGCGAGATGCTGGCAGGTCACGGCGTAGTTCCGATTTTCGGAACGATACGGGATAATAAAATTCAGTTAAATTTTTGTAAATAAAGAAAATTTGGAAAACCCAGATGCAGAACAGCGAAGAATTCTTTCGATTAAACTAAAATCTAAACGATCTTTCAATTCCTATTTGATGCTCGTTTTCTTCATCAAAAGGCAGCAGACTGAACCTATATGATAATCTCAATTTCCAGGGTAAATCGTAGCGCAGTGTAAAATCCTGGAATACTCCAATATATTCTTCCGCTGCAATATCATCCTCTTTCTGAAAACGAATTTCATAATCGAAAAACAGTTTCCTGGCTAAATATTTTCCTGCACTCACACTAAGGTTATTTAGAAATAATTCCGAAGTGAATCTATCTACTTCTGTTTGTTCTTCGCTGTAGGTAAGTTCCGATTTCTGTTCCGAAGAATAGGTGGCAAAAAGGTTTTGGATCAGGTCGGTCTGCAGATGAAAATAGTCCAATCTAAGAAGTTTTCTGATCGAATTTTCCACCGGAGATATCAGCGGATCAAGAACAGCGCTTTCCAAGCCAAGTCCGGCAATTTGTATAACTTCATCCTGAAGCAGTGTTTGGCGTTGAGCTGGAGAAATTTCATCCATCGATCTGTTATAACGGAGTTTTGCTAAAATATCTGTAATCATGTCACCAGGATTATCACTGTTCAATTCAAAACGCAGATTTCCCAGATTACTTGTTCCTGTATCATCATTGAAAAGTTCCAAAGTTATCATAGTTCCATCTGATGTTCTTTTGAAGAAAGTACCATTGATGCTGGCACCTTTGCGGAATTGATTCAATTCTACTTGCAGAAAATCGAGCGTC
Organism: Candidatus Cloacimonadota bacterium; assembly: GCA_021734245.1. Lineage (NCBI taxonomy): Bacteria > Pseudomonadati > Candidatus Cloacimonadota > Candidatus Cloacimonadota bacterium. The sequence goes on from JAIPJH010000001.1 coordinate 101,772, forward strand.
AGGTTGGTTCCGAACATATCGATCGAACCTTCATCAGCTACAAAAAGACCATCTGCCGGTTGAAATTTTTCTTCCAGATAACGCAAATGAATATAACCATCCTGTTTCAGTTTTACATCGATGGGATAAGTTACATAACGAACATTTTCTCCCAATTTCAATTTCAGATCCAAACGCAGAGGAAGCACTGTCGGTTCATCAGAAGTTTTCCTTTCGGCGGTAACTCTATTGAATAATTTCAAAAGGTTTTCGGTGTTAGGTGGATAGACCAGATCACCATTGAAAAAGATGAGATCACCATAGATTATCAGATCATCAAAAGGGCCGTTTACTTCCAGATAATCAGTATTCCTTCCGGTCACTATTACATTTATGTAAGAATTTTTTGGATTGTAACCAGGAATGTAGATCTGCAATCCTGTATTATTCGTGCGAACCAGCAGTCGCCCCAAATTCAAAGTTCCTAACCGAAAATCATCTCCCGAATTAGTTATTTCATTGGAAATGTATGCTTTTCCCTCTCCCATTTCAAATTTGAATTTATCGATAGACAATTTATTATCATCTACCTTCATTTCAACTGAAAGTTTTTCTATGGGAGCAGGTTGATTTTTGATCTGAATAGTTCCCTTTTTTATTTCAAAATTACCGTCTTTCAAGAAAATACCGCTTTCCAACATTCCAAAATCCAGCGAAAAAGTGCATTCTGAACTTCCAGATCGCAGATCGGAAGAATTGGAATCAAGTAAATCAAGCAGATCGCCTTCAAAGCTTATATTTACAGTATTTGAATCGGGAAATATCATGCTGTTGAAAAGGTTATAGCCTATTGCTCCGTTACTTTGGAAAATGAATTTTCCTTTTGTTTTTGCCTGCAAATTATTTATCATAAGCAGTTCATCAAGTTGTGAAACAGATAATTTTAGTGAATCAATTTTGAAGTCCTTTTTCTGCAAGTCAAATCCAGAGAGATTAGCATCAAATCTCTGTCTTCCATTATTCAGTTTGTATTGGAAAGAACCGTCCAATTTTCCTGAAACTGTATTAACGGTAAAAAGACTGTCCAGGATCACATCATCGAATTTTCCATTCATTTCCACTTGTAATTCGGGCTTCAGTTTGATTGTGCTTGTAATATCCAGAAATTTTTCCGTTTCACAGCATAAATAACTATTTGTCATCTGAAGCTCAGTTGAATTTCCACTCAAATTCACAAAACCATTGAATCGCTGCATTTGGCCCAAAGCAAAATCATTTATTTCCACTCTGCCATCAATATCTCCAGATTGTATGTTGTTTGCCTTAATCTCAAAAGTTGTCTCTCCCGAAAGTTCATCGTAAACAGCATAGTTCATAAAATACTTTGCAATTTCCCGAAGTTTTATTTGTTCTCCTGAAACTTTGAAATCATACAAAAATTCTGGTTTTATCTTGAACCAGGCTTCAGCAAAAACTTCATTGTTAATATTGAAGCTTGCAACGTTCAAACTATCCAGGCTACCAGCCGCCTGCAAATTCATACTGAATGGCTCATAGTTATATTTGGCATTAAATGTTTTCAATTTTAATTCTGATCTCTGGTTTTCAAAATCTATTTTTGCAACGCTCGAAACACGCCCACTCAATTTACCAAAATCACGATCATAAGCGCTGAGCATAGAGCTTAAATTTGCAATATCATTTTTGTATGATACTTCTGAAGTTCCCGAAATAATTGGTAGTGATAAACTGGAAAAATAATCGCTTAACTCAATTCGTTTAAATCGAACATCAGCCTTCAAATCCAGTGTATCCAATTTTCCATAAGCATTTACAATTATATTTTCTTCATCATTTTTCAAATTCGCATTAAATTTCTGATCGAGTAGTTCTGCATTTAAAGTACAGTTCGGGAATTCCAGTTCACCGGCTTTGATCATCAAATTATCAGTATTCAAATTCACATGCAGAAAATCAGTATATTCAATTTTTCCGGTGAGATCACATTGAAAAGAATTGCTGCCCATTTGGTATAAAAACCTGGGAGCTCTCAAATCAAAAACCAGGTCTTTGCCTATAATGTATTCTCCATCACCGATCAACAGGTTATCCTGCCATGTACTGTTCAGTAACTTCCATTTCAATTTATTATTTTTATAACCTGCAGAAAATTGAATATCCTGAAGAACTTGACCCGAGATTGATATTTGGCTTGAAGACGCTTCCAAATCTACTGATGGATTAGTTATCTGCCCCACTATTGTTGCATTCATATCCACAGCACCCTGAATTTGAGGTAAGTAGCGAGATAAGGGAATTCCATAAGAGCTGACTTCTGCTGCAATCGAACGATAATCCTGATTGTAATTTGCAATTGATGCTTCCGCAAAAATATTGATCTGATCGATCCTGAGATCGGTGAAACTTAGATCTATATCTTCTTCATTTCCAGAGAATTGTATTTGTTTGGCTTCAAGTTCTTTTTGCGAGTAACCGGCATAAATATCCTGCATCCTGCCGGAAAAATTTAAGCTGTCTGGAACATAGTTCAAATCCAGATCAAGCTTGGTTTGAAATGCTTCCACCTGAGATAAATATAATGAATCCAGGGCGAAATCATAAAGGTCGATATTTAGTTTGGAAACTTCACCTTTAGAGAGAATTGCGGAAGACCAAATCGAATCGTTCAAGGTTCCTACTGCTGATATTTCAATTTTAGATTTTTTTGTGTTAATAATTCTTAAATCAAGTTTTTCGATATGCTTTTTTAAAACAAGATCTTTGCTTTTATATTCCAAATTAACTTTACCATCAAAAATCTGTAATCTCTTAAAATATTTAACAATATCGGGAATTATAAATTCAGTATCAGATTCCTTGTTTGATGGAGCTAAATTCAGTTCCAGTTCGGGTTCAAAGATCTTTATCGATTTTATTGAATGAAGACTTTTAAATCTTGAGATTAGCAGTTGCGGCAAATTATATTCTATATAAATCTGATCGATATACAGTGAAAATTGATCATCAGAAAAAAGCTCCAAGTCTGTAATTTTTAGTTGTTTATCATTAAAAGTGAAGCTCCCAAAATTCACTTTTGCCTTCATGTTCTCTTCCAGATAAGCAGATATTTTTTTCTGAACTGTATTGTTCAGATAGGAAGATCTGACCAGAATGAAAAAAGTGATATTGATCATAAAAACGATCAATACAATTGTTAGAAGCCACTTTTTCTTTCGCATAATTTATTTTTGTGAATAGTCGATCATTTTTCCATTTTGTAAGTGATAATGATTTTGCATTTTTGCCGCAATTTCCTGATTGTGCGTAGCTAAGACAAATGTCTGCTCAAACCTTTTGTTCATATCGATAAGAAGATTGATAAGCTCTTCGCTATGATTTGCATCCAGATTTCCGGTTGGTTCATCAGCAAAAACTATTTCGGGCTGATTGATGAGAGCTCTGGCTACTGCAACTCTTTGCTGCTCTCCCCCGCTCAATTGATTGGGATAATGATCTCTTCTGTCATAAAGAGATAACTGCTTTAAGATTTCACGAGATTTTTTTAAACTTTTGCCAAAATTCTTTGTTGCCAAAAACATGGGCATGGCCACATTTTCTTCGGCTGTAAAGTCTTCCAGCAGATAATGAAACTGGAAAACAAAACCGATCTTCTGGTTTCTGAATTCGTTAATATTTTTGGCATTAACTTTCATCAATTTTTCAAAGTAATATATTTCACCAGAATCCGGGCTGTCCAACATTCCCAAGAGGTGGAGAAGTGTACTTTTGCCACTGCCGGATTCGCCTGTTATTGAAGACATTTCACCTTTATTCACTTCCAGATCTACTTCATCCAGAACTACCAGTTTACCCTCAGATTCCTGATAACTTTTTACGATCTTTTCTGCTTTTAGTAAATTCATCTATTCTCCAATTAATTTCTGCTTCTCAAAATATCTGTAATTTCCATTTTCGAAATCTTTCTGAGTGGGAAAAAGGATGTCAAAGTTATTATGATCATCGATGTTCCCAAAATCATTATCCAGCTTATAGGATCAAAACTGACATTGATCTTTTCCAGAAAATATACATCGCCTTTCAGCAAGAAGAAAGATTGCCAGCTTAATATTTTGGAAATAACAAATCCGGTTATCTGACCCAAAGTTACTGCAATTATTGCAATAAATAATGTCCTTCCTACAAAGATTTTTTGCAGAAGGCTATCTGATGCTCCATAAGCTTTCAATATTCCCAATTCTCTTTTCTTCTCAATTATCGATGTGGAAACCGTACTAACCACATTGAAGGAAGCGATCAGGATAAGAAAGCTGAGAATAATGTAGATCACCCATTTTTCCAGTTTTAGAAGTGAAAAAAGATTCCCGTTAAAATGGATCCAGGAAGTTATCTGATATTTATAATCCAGCATCAAACGCCATTTATAGGCCAGGTAATCAGCTCGTTCGATGTCATCAGGTGTCAGCTTGATCTCCATCATTGTAAATTCATCCTGCATCGAAGCAAATTCGGCAGCTACATCAAAATCGAGGAAAATGTATTTTGTATCATATTCGTGCATTCCCGATTTGTACAAGCCAACGATCTTAAAAGTCTCTTTTTGTGATTTCATTCCCATTGGTGTGTAGGAAGAATTTATCGGACTGATCAGCTCAAATTCATCACCAATTTCCAAGTTTAATTCTTTTGCCAGTTTAAAACCGATCACAGCGGAATTCTCACCTTTCAGTTCATAGTTTCCAGCAAAAACCTTTTCTTTGTAGGAAGTAGGCAATTCCTCTTTCTGCCAAGCTATACCACGTACTACCGAACCTTCGATCCTGCCATTTGCAGAAGCCATCGCCTGAGTCATGATGATGGGCGAATAACTGGCAACTTCCTCTTGCTCATCAAGTATATCTTTAAGTTCCTGCAAATTATCACTGTTCAAATTACCTTCCGAAGCCAGAAACACATAAACATGTGAATTTGCACCCAGGATTGTGTCCTTCAAAACATTCTCATAACCTTCAAAGATAGCTAAAGCAATGGTGAGTGTGGCAACAGATATGATAATACCTATCACCATAAAAATGGAATCAAATCGCAGCCATTCGCGTCGATTTGACAAAATATATTTTTTTATAAAAAATTTAATTAATTTAAACATTTGGGTTTATCTTTTATCAATGCAGTTTTCTGTCAATCTTTCTAATTAGCAACTTTAACTATAAGAATTTTATATTTAAGTAAAATTATACTTGTCATTCAAACTGTCTAATTCATCTTTCGCATAAGAAGGAAGGATTATGAATTTAGACAGATTTTTTAAGATTTTTGCAATATTTATTTTTACAAATTTTACAGGCTACCTATCAGCCTCGCAACGCAGTTTTATTATAGAATCTTTTGAAGAGCAAAATATTAATTTCTCTTCTTTCGAAGATGAAGATATTGAGCCAGACAGCTATGAAATAAGCTCGGAAAACACAGCCAATCCGTATTCTTATTACTCTCTTAAAATCTGGGGAAATACCTGGAAAGTTGAAAATCTCGATCCCATAACATTAAGCGAAAATTCAGTCTGGCAGATCGATGTATTTTGTTATAATGAGCCTGATATTCAAGGTTTCGGGCTTTCTGATGGAGATAACACGCTTTTCTATTCATTTTTTGGAACTGAGGAACTTGATATTGAACAGTGGGTTCCGGTTTATCAGGGAAGTCAGCCGCAAGATAATTGGTATTCTTTTCAATTACCTGTAGCAGATGACTGGTTTGCCTGGTATGAAGAATTGCCAACGATCACAGAAATAATCTTCGTTAATGATGCTGATGATAACAGCGGAATCGTTTATTATGACAATGTTCTGGATATTACTGACGACCTTCCAATTCCACCAGAAGTGGAAGTTTCGTTTTCGATCATCAGGAATTTTAGAGACAGAAATGGATTGCGAAATGTAACCATTCAATTTTATTCTGATGTTATTGATCCAGACAGCGATGAGCACTCTTTTATCTGGCATTTTGGTGATGGAAACTCTTCAGATCTATCCGAACCGGAACATACGTATCTCGTTGAAGATGATCACAGTTACACGGTTTTGTTGGAGGTGATCGATGATACAGAAAAAAGTGGCTTTGGAAGCTGTGAAGTAACGGTTGATCCCGGCAATACAAGCTTTCCACTTACGATGAATTTTGTGGGCGATGTTATGCTGGCTCGTAATATGCAACAAGTTATTTATAATCAAGGAATGCAATCAATAATTGATCCCACCTATCCATTTTTAGGAGGAGCAGCAGATATAACGGCAATAAACCTGGAATGCCCTTTTACAAATGCTTATACAAGCCATCCGACCAAATCAATAGTCTTTAAAGCCGAACCTGATCATATTTCTGCTTTAGATCATATGGGCACAGATGTTGTTACACTTGCCAACAATCATATCTGGGATTATATGAATGATGGACTGCTGGATACAACGAACTACCTTGATTCTCTTGGCATTCCTTATTCAGGTGCAGGAATGAACTCCTGCGAAGCTTATCAACCAGCTTTTGTAAATAGATCAGGTGTAAATATAGCTTTTCTGTTCAGCAGCGACAGAACTGGGCAATATAACAATTGTCAGCCATATTTGCAGGCAGGATTCGACAAACCTGGTTTTGCCTACATGACGCCATATTATGTTTCTCAGCAAATAGATTCTGTGCAGGATGTTGCAGACCTGATTGTTGTTAACACACATTCCGGCAGTGAATATTCCACAGCTCCTGGTGCAAATTATGATTTTGCCCAACTGTTTCCCGGTTGGGATGAAAAGGATTTCAATGAAGAAGAAGATTTTTCTCCCAGAGCTGATATTCCTCACATGTGGGATATCGACATCCGTCATCATTTTATCGATTCAGGAGCAGATATTGTAATCTGTCATCACCCGCATGTAATTCAAGGTTTAGAGATATACAACGGAAAACTGATAGCTCATTCTTTGGGAAATTTCATTTTCGATCTCAGTTATGCAGAAACATTTCCATCCATGATCCTGAACACAAAAATCGATGAAAATGGCTTTGATGAATATTCGATAACTCCTGTTTTTATAGATAATTACATTCCCAGAAGAGCAGAAGGAGATCTGGGAAAAAATATTTTGGAATACCTGGCAATGCGCTCCCGGGAATTGAATACCTACCTGAAAATCGATCGGCAAAATATTACAGCCGAAGTTATCATCGATACATTACTGATGAATTCACAAATTCTGGAATTCTCTGAAAGTGCAATATTGACAGATCAGGATACATGCTTCATCTCACAACCCGTCAAGCTAGCCGGAAATGGTTATTTCTCCAAACTGAATTCTATCCAGCCTGCCGGTAGTTTTGATGTTAGATTTGGCAATGAACTGATTTGGAATGGAAATTACGAAGATGAAGGAAGTACAGAATGGAATGTGAACAGTGATTACGAATGGTATGATGAAGATGAATATTTTTCCGGTGAAAGATCACTTTGCCTGTTTAGAGATTCCAGCATGGGAATTCATGTTATCACTGATTTAGAGCATCGCATCAAAAGGCCGACAGGTTCTCAAGTTTCATTACATGGTTATATAAAAACCGATAACGCAGCCGAAGCAAAAATGGAATTCCATAGCTTTGCAAACCGAAATGGTGGCGATCCGATAACAACTGAAAATATTGGTAATCTTTTTGGAACAAATGATTGGCAATATTTTTCTGTGAATATAAATATGGAAGATGAAGCAAACTTCCTGAATATAAATTCCTCGCTTGCACCACCAGATAATGGAGATGCTTATGCCTGGTTCGATGAGGTGGGAATTATTGAATGGACTGCCTGGCAGAATTTCAATCCCAATATGGAGATCTGGAATCCGAATAATTACCGTTATTTACAGATCAAAACCGATTATGAAATTGCCTCAGTTCAGGTTTTCGGAGAAGAAACAAATTACAGCAACCCACTGGTACAAAACAATGAAAACCAGATTCCGGATTTAAAAACAGCAAAGTTGCATCAGAATTATCCTAACCCCTTTAATCCCAGCACAACTATTTCATTTTCATTGAACACTGAAATTAGCGAAAATACTGAATTGAATATTTATAACCTAAGAGGCCAGAAAGTTAAATCTTTCAGAAATCATGCTGAGTTTATCGAAACCTTTGGTAATCCAAACACTTATTCGGTAACTTGGAACGGTACAAACAATAATAACAAACACGTTTCTTCCGGAATCTATTTCTACCAGTTAAAAGTGGATGGAGTAGCCATTGCAGCCAGAAAGTGCCTGCTGCTAAAATAATCGAATGAATTTCCTTGGCCAATAAATAATTTTTTTTGTTTGGTATATTATTTGCATTCAATTAATGCATAAAATAAATGTATGAGAGGATTCTATGAAAAAAATAATTTGGATTTTCCTGCTGTCTTTTTCTTTATCACTACTTGCAATCGATATTCAGCTTCAAGATTCTAATTCTGCTGTATTTATCAATGGAGATTTTGAATTAGCGAACATCAAACATCATCAAGCTACGAATTACAAAGTAAGTTCATTACAATTGGATGAGTGCATAAATACCGGTAAATTAGGAGAAGCAGAATTACCTGTTTACTCCAAATTTATTTCACTTCCCGAAACTGGAAATTTCAAGATCAGTAATGTAAAATATAAATTTGAAGAAATAGATTTAGAAGACAAAATAGTAAGCGTTGGTTGGCAGGATGAAATTCCAATTTCGGAATCTTATTATCTGCAAAACAAATGGTTGCCTCAAAACCTTGTTACAATCAGCGATCCGAACATTATGCGTTCTTATCGCTTTGCTCAGGTATCAGTGGCAGCAGTTCAATACAATCCTGCCCTAAATAAGATCAGGATTATAAAAGACCTGGAACTTGAATTGGAACTGGATAGAAGTATATCCAAAAATCCTCTTACCAAAAAGAAACCGTCACCTGCTTTCGAAAAAATTGCCGAAGAAAATATTCTGGGAACAGAAAACATCAGAACTTCTGAATCTGCAAATTATCTGGTAATAGCTCCGGATAATGTTTCCGACACGATACAACCACTATTACGAGCCAAAGAGAAACTCGGTTTTAAAACACGTTTGGCTCTGCTTTCCGAAACCGGCAGCAACGAAAATCAGATCAAAGATTTTATTCAAAATGCTTATGATAACTGGGAAAATCCACCAGAATATGTTCTACTTATCGGAGATGTAAATGGCTCGATTTCTGTTCCGGCCTTTTTCGTAGAAGGTTACCTGCATCCAACCTGTGTTACAGATCATACCTACACACTTCTTGAGGGCACAGATTACTTTCCTGATGTTCTTATCGGAAGGATATCCGTGCAAAGTGAATTTGAACTCAACACAGTAATTGCCAAGATTATAAACTACGAATTCAATCCTTTTATAGACGCAGATTGGATGACGCGAGCTCTCATGGTCAGTTATGTGCAAGACGATTACTGGCAGTTCTTCTCCCCCCGTGAAACCGTGATGGAAGTGCGCAACAAACTTTACGATTTTGAATATACAGTCGTGGACACTTTTATTGCTCCCTGGAATTCAGGTTCATCAAACCTGCGAAATATGATAAATACAGGCTATTCATTTGTGAATTATCGCGGTTGCGGCGGACCGGAATACTGGGCTGGTCCCAATGGTCAAATGTTCAGCATCAATGATGTTATACAGTTAAATAACGGCTCACTTTTACCATTTGTAACCAGCATCACCTGTGGTGGAGGAAACTTTGCTTATATGGGAATTAATTCTGTGTTTGGCGAAACCTGGCTGACTGCGGGAACTCCTTCCTTCCCAAAAGGAGCGATAGGTTTCATCGGACCAAGCGAACATGATACCAAAACCTGGTTCAATAATGCCAATGATATGGGAATCTACCAGGGAGTTACTCACGAAGGCCTTTACAGAGGTGGCGAGATGTTACTGCGGGGAAAGATGGAATTGTATAACAATTATCCGTTCAGTCACGCCTGGGGAAATTCATTAAATTCCGATCAATTCTATTTTTACGTCTACAATCTCTTGGGAGATCCCGGACTTTCAGTAATGACCAGAATGCCTCAGAACATTGAATTTGAGCATCCTGCAGAAATAAATACATTTGATAATTTTATTCCAGTTACCATCACAAGTCCGATGCTCGGATCCTCGGATTTTACAATCGCTATTACGAATGCAGATAGCCTGGTGGCAAAAGGTTTTTCAGATGAAACTGGATCGGTGAATATACCTCTGGAAAGTTTACCGGAAGGAACATATGAAACAACTGCTTCCAAATATGGTTTTATTCCTGAAGTGAGTAGTTTTAATATTGTCCAACAAGACATTGTTACTGTCACAAATATTATCTGTAATGATCCAAATGCAGGTGAATTGGTAGATTTTACTTTCAGCATAGAAAATCCTACAGCAAATCAGGAAGATGTAAGTTTAGAATTTTCTTCTGAAAATGATTTTGTGGAAGTTTATAATCCCGGTTATAATTTTCAAATATCAGCTGGTGGAACTGAAAACGTGAATGCACAATTCAGTTTAGACAGCAGCTGGCTCGACACAGAGCCTTTTAACATCATAATTGAATTAACCTCTTCATCTGGTTCACAAGAATTTCTATTACAAAATTCCGAGAAATCTCCAATGACGGCTTTTTCGGAAATGAATGTAGCAAATCTGGAAGAATGCCTGATGCAGAACCAAACCAACGATTTTTATATTGAGCTCTTAAATTGCGGTAGTATGCAGGCAGAAGTGTTCCAGGTAGAGCTTTTCAGTTTAAATAACAACGCCACGATCATCAGCGGTTCCAGCAGTTATCCGCAAATTTCTATGAATGGAACTGCCTGGAATCAAGATGTTTTCCAGGTAGAAGTAGCAGATGTGATGAGTGGAGAAATGGCAAAATTTCAAATGAACATCATCCTCGAAAATGAAACAGTTCAGGAACTCATCATTTCGGTTCCGATTGGTATTATTAATGAAGAAAGTCCAACCTTCTGCGATTATAGTTATTATGCCTTGGAAAGCCAGGATTCAGGCAATTTCACAGCTCCTGTTTATGATTGGATAGAGATCGATCCCGGCAATGGTGGAAGTGGAACAGTTATCAATCCTGTTCATACTACCTACGATGGTGAGATCGCAATCGTTGACCTTCCTTTTACATTTAGATATTTTGGTGATTATTTCGACAAAGTTTCCATCTGTTCAAATGGTTATGTAAGTATGGGAGAATCCGAAACGATCTTTCATCGCAATCGCATGATCCCTTCCGGAGTTGGTTCTCAAGCTATGATAGCACCTTTCTGGGATGATCTTACTTATGGAGATGTTTATTATCAATATATCGAAGATGATAATATTTTTGTGGTAGAATGGAGCGAAATGCGAAATGTGTACAATTTTGGTTTTGAAACATTCCAATTGATCCTTTACGATCCGCTGCACTATCCCACAACTTCCGGAGACGGTGATATAAAATTTCAGTACAAAGATATTCAAAACGTTGATCAGCAAGACCATTATGCAACTGTTGGCATCGAGAATTATGATCAAACCGAAGGAATTCAAATGACTTTTGCCAACATGTATGCACCAACTTCCCACACTCTGGATGATGAAACTGCAATCTTTTTTTCCACCAGCAACGCTCCTCTGGTGGGAAATGATGACGAACTGATCTCGGCAGAATCATTAGAACTAAACAATTATCCGAATCCCTTCAATCCATCTACAACAATTTCATTTGATATTAGCATCGAACAAAACGAACAAATTGAGTTATCAATTTACAATTTGAAAGGACAAAAAGTAAAATCTTTTACAAATCTGCAAATCAACCAATCACCAAATCATCAAATAGTTTGGAATGGAACAGATCAGCACAACAAAACTGTTTCATCGGGCATTTACTTTTACAACTTATCTGTAAATGGCAAAATTATCGATTCCAAGAAATGCCTGCTTCTCAAATAATATCGGGGTTTAGATGAAAAAAATATTTATTTTACTCCTTTTATTTGTTGGATTAGCATTATCCGCTGAAGTTAGATTTACTGGTATCGAGAACGATCTTAAGTTATCCGCATCGTTCAATAACGTTGATCTCAAAATTCATAAAAATGAGAAATATTCAGAAATTCAATTAGAGGATTGCAATCCAACTTTTTTAAGTGGATTTGAATTACCTGTTTCATCGCAATTAATTGATCTTTCTGCATCGGGAAATTATACAATAACAGAACTTGATTACGTGGTAGAAGAGATCATATTGGAAGAAAATCTATCTCCATTTCAAACAAGTTTTGATGTGGATTTCACCAAAGATGAATGGCTTCCAAATGAGATAATTCAGATCGGTAAACCAGCGATAATGCGAGGTGCTCGGTTCAGTCAGATCAGCATCTTCCCCATTCAATATAATCCTGCTAGAAATTCAGTTAGATTTTATTCTCAGTTAGATGCTGAATTTAATATCGACAACAGCGATACAAGAAATCCAATTTTAGTTCCCAGAAATGTAACTGGATTTTCATCCTTAAATGATAAAATTCATGGAAAAGAAATTACGCGTGATCTTTCCGGTGGAAATTACCTGGTAATTGCTCCGGAGAATTGCGCTGATCTAATGCAGCCTTTTCTGCGTTGGAAAGAAAAACTCGGATTTAAAACCAGACTGGCTGTTTTTGAAGAGATTGGCACTACAGAAGCAGATATAAAAGACTATCTGCAAACAGCTTACGATATCTGGGAAACTCCGCCTGAATATGTGCTGATGGTCGGAGATGTTACCGGAAATTTCTATCTTCCTGCTTATTATATTCCGGGATATTTGTATCCGTGGTGCGTTACCGATCACAGTTTTACACTTTTAGAAGGGGACGATTATTTCCCCGATATTTTAATCGGCAGACTGTCTTTTCAAAATGAAATGCAGCTGACTACAATGCTTTCTAAAATAATAAATTATGAGAAAAATCCCTACCTGGAAAACGACTGGATGAAAAGTGCCTTGATGACTGGTTACGTCGATGAATCTAATGGTTTTTCGCAACGGGAAGTTCTGCTGACAATTCGAGACAAATTGCTGAATTTTGAGTACACAAAAGTAGATACATTTATTGCCCCCTGGCAGTTTGGTGCTACACTTCTGGAAAATGAAATCAATAATGGACATTCCTTTATCTGTTATCGCGGTGCCGGACATTCCACCTATTGGAGTGGCGGATCGATGGGACAAATGTTCGCGAACAATAATGTCTTGAATCTGAACAACGGTTTTATGCTGCCGATGGTAACCAGCATGACTTGCGGTGGTGGCGATTTTGCTGCCGGAGAAACTGCCACTTGTTTTGGCGAAGTCTGGATGTTTGCCGGCACACCTTCTGTTCCACAGGGAGCAATCGGTTTTATCGGTCCCAGCGAACGAGATACTAAAACCTGGTTCAACAATGCCAATGCACTGGGTATTTATCAGGGAATTACGCAGGAAGGCATAAACAGCTGCGGTGAAATGCTGTTGCGCGGCAAAATGGAGCTTTACAACAATTTTCCTTTTGGTCATGAAATGGGCGGAGCAGAAGATTCTGATCAATTTTATTTTTATGTTTATAATCTTCTGGGCGATCCTGGTTTACGAGTGTGGACAGATACTCCAAAAGCTATCGAGTTGGAAGCATCAGAAGTTTTTCTGGGTTCCAATTTTGTTAGTGCCAATATTATCACAAATGATGATCCTGCTGAATTTAAAGTGGCTTTTACTTCGCTTGATAGTTTAGTTGCAGTAGGATATACAGATGCTGCTGGAAATGTGAATCTACCCATTTCAGTTTCGGAAGGAACTTATCAGCTTACAGCATCCAAATATGGCTTCATCCCCAAAACGATTGATATTCATGTTCAAGCATCCGATATGTTGGCCATGAACGCTTTTACTTTTAGCGAAAACACCGTTTCAGGACAAACATTAGATATTGATCTTCAAATTATGAACATGGCAGATTCTGATGCTGATAATGTGACTATTGAGCTAAATTCACAGGACGATAATATTTCGATAATCACCGATCCGATCAGTGTTTATTCAATTCCTGCTAATCAAACTTATGATTGTACATTTTCAATTGAGATTTCAGAAAGCTGGCAGGATGGTGAAACATCTGATCTGATCCTGGAAATGACTTCTAATTTGGGAGATAATCTGGCTTTGATCCCAGTTGAAATCCAATCACCAGACCTGGCAATGGTGCAATTCGAAGCATTAAACAGTTCTGGATTCATTATTCAGGAAGAAGAAACTGATCTTAATCTGACGCTTTATAATTCTGGCCAGGCAAACAGTTCTACTTTTCAAACTGAGTTGATCTGCCTGAATGATGTGGTGGAAGTCCAGGATGCGAGTTCGGGTTATAACAGCATCGATATCGGAGAAAATGAGACTAATTTTTCTGCCTTTACCATTTTCGCTGACAACAGCATCATCAGCGGAGAAACAGCAGAATTCCAACTGAATATTTTCAACACTTCCTCTCCTTTGCAGACGATATTCTTCGAAATTCCCATCGGTATCATTTCCGAATCGAGTCCTACATTTTGTGATTGGGGTTACTACGCAGTAGAATCTTCTGATGCAGGAAATTTTGATGCTCCCGATTATAATTGGATCGAGATCGATCCGGAACTGGGTGGAAATGGAACATTGGTAGGAGCTGATCATGCTATTATCGATGGTTACATTCAAACTATATCACTTCCTTTCCAATTCAGATATTATGGACAGTTTTACGATGAAATCTCTATCTGTTCGGAAGGCTGGCTGGCAATGGGAAGAACACAACATATTTATTTCAGGAATCGCACAATTCCTTCCGGCATTGGCCCCGATGCGATGATAGCTCCATTCTGGGATTCGCTGCAGGATGGTAATATTTATGTAGCTCATGATTCTGGAAATCATCAGTTTATCATCGAATGGTCAGATTGGGGAAACTCCTACGATCCTGACCAGAAAAATACTTTTCAGGTAATTTTGATGAATCCTGAATATGAAGACAATTTTGGCATCGACAGCACGATAATTTTTCAATACAAAGAAATTCATAACATAGATCAGCAGGATCATTACGCCACTATCGGTATAGAGAATCAAGCACAAACAGAAGGACTCTTACTTTCTTTTGCCGGAATAGAAGCTGCGACCTTTCATCCTATCCAAGACGAAACTGCCATAATGTTCACCATGAAAAACGGACCTGATGTTCCTTACCTGACGGTTGAACCTTCAGAGTTCATCGTGGAAACATTTGTCGATACCATTATTTTGCAAACACTTACATTACAAAATAATTCTGAAAGCAGTGAGCCGCTGGAATACTCTCTCAGCTTATCTCATTTCGGGCCGGGAAATGGTAGAGAACAAAATCTAAATCGGAATATAGAAAACGATCAAATTCTGCAATTGAGCGGATATTACATTCCCTTTCAATCTGTAAACATGCCGTTTTATCTTTTGCACAACAGCCCGGACGGTGAACCGATCGTGGGTGTAACTTTAGATTTTCCTGCAGGCTGCACGATAAATTCAGCTCAAGATATTGG
This sequence comes from Candidatus Cloacimonadota bacterium, assembly GCA_021734245.1. NCBI lineage: Bacteria > Pseudomonadati > Candidatus Cloacimonadota > Candidatus Cloacimonadota bacterium. The sequence goes on from JAIPJH010000001.1 coordinate 117,417, forward strand.
TGATCTGAACTGGAATGAACAAACAGGTAATGGAGCTGAATTGACCTGGGGTTATGATGGAACTTCCATTTCACCAACCAATGTTATTCCCTTTACTATTAATCTGATAATTAGTGAACAACTGATTCCACCTTTAGAAATTGAGTGGCAGATCGATGGCGATGGCAGCGGAAGTGCTCCACATCAAGCCAGCGGAACAATTTCGATAAATCCAACAACTGATGAGATCTTCTGGATCACTTATCCAAATGGAGGAGAAACTGTTCTGCCGGCTCTTCAAGATACGATCCGCTGGAATCATTTTGGCGTGGCAGACAGTGTAAAAATTGAGCTTTCCAGAAATGGCGGAATTGACTGGGAAATGTTAGATGCGATGGCACCAAATTTAGAATTTTATCCGCATACTTTTAACGGACCATTATCAGAAGATTGCAAAGTAAAAATTAGCACTTTAGATGATGAATTCTTTGATCTTTCCGATAGTCTCTTTCAGATATCAGCTTTGAATATTACGTATCCAGATGAAACCACGGTAATGTCTTATTCTACTATAGATAGCATTTTATGGCAGGATGTGGGTGGAATGGAAACAATTGATATTTCCATTTCATTCGATAATGGTTTCAGTTGGCAAATTCTGGAAGAAAATGTTCAGAACTCAGGTAGTTATCAATTTGAAGTTCCAGGACCTCCTTCAAATTATTGCAAAATAAAATTGTCAAATTCTGATCACAATGTTTTGAATATCTCGGAAGCATTCCAAATAGTAGATGCATATGTAGAATGGCTAAGTGCTGATAATTTCACGGGTTCAATTCCTGCCGGTGAAACTGAAGATATTGAAATAACCTTTTCTACCGCAAATCTGGAGTTTGGAATTTATGAAGCATACCTGAAAATCGAAACTCAGATCGGACAGGTCTTGTATATTCCAGTTTCTCTTCATTATTTTGGTCCTTGTCCACCTCCGATCTTTGAAGTTCAGTTGCGGCAAAACACACCTAATCCCTTCAATCCATTCACTAAGATAGAATACGAAATTCCTGACGCTTGTAATGTGAAGGTGAGTATTTACAACCTGAAAGGTCAGCATGTAAAAACGCTGGTAAATGAATTTAAAACTACAGGATATTATTACGAATACTGGGATGGTACTAACAGAAATAATCAGAAAGTTGCTTCTGGAATGTATTTCTATCTTCTGAAAGCCGGAAACAAAACCAAAGTGCGTAAAATGACGTTGATGAAGTAATAAACAAATTCCATGATCAAAATAAAATTCTACAGTTTGATCCGTTTGCAGCTCGGAATTAACGCGATTGATATCGAAGCAGAAAGCATTTCGATCTATGATCTGCTGCAAAAAACAGAAAAAAAGATTGGGAAGAAATTTATCGATCTCCTCTTCGGATCAGAAAAAGAGATACTTCATGGAACCATGATCCTGATCAATGGCAGAAATATCTGGCATCTGGACAATCTCGATTCAATCGTGAGTGATGGCGATGAGATAAGCATTTTTCCTCCCGGAGGTGGTGGTTAATGCCGGAAATATTTCAAAAGAACATCCAATTCTGGGGAGAAGAAAACCAGCAGAAGATAGCAGATGCTTCTATCCTGATAGCGGGAGTGGGAGGATTGGGTTGCGTGGTTGCAGAAGGCTTGACCAGAGCTGGAATCGGCAAATTGATTCTCGTTGACAACGGAATTGTAGAAGCTTCCAATCTGAATCGTCAAATTCTGTTTGATCAATCCCATATTGGTAAAGTAAAGGTACAAGTTGCCAAACAGAAACTGCAAGCGATAAATCCAAAACTGGAAATTGAGATTTTACAAAATTCAATTATGGATTTAAAAAATATTCTTCTTTCTCACTATGACGGCATTGCCGATTGTTTAGATAATTTCGCTTCTCGATTTGAATTGGAAAAGCTGCTGACTCCTGATCATTTTCTGGTTCACGGTGGAGTGCAAAATGATTTCGGTCAGATCATCACGATCAAACCCGGAAAGACACAAACTCTAAGACATATCTATCCCGGATCGCATATTCCCATTTCCACTTCGATAGTTCCACAGACTGTTATAATTATCGGTTCTCTCATTGTTCAAGAGATTATTAATAACATTTTTGACAAACCACAATTGCTGAATAAAATGTTGATAATTGAATTAGCAGATTTTTCGATGTTTAAGGTGGCATTGACGAAATAAAATTATTCGTTTTTCTCGCAGCTAAACCCAAGTTTGAAAATATACTGCAAATCTGTGTTATCCGCGCAAATCCGTGAGCTATTTCTTCCTTATCTTCTCAAACTTATCCTTTCCACCTGATAAAATAAATGAATGCGGTGCAACCTGCTTCGCCAGCTCCATCATTCTGCCGGCAGTTTCTTTGATGTCCCACTGAGCATGTTCATCTTCCCGCAGTCGTGAAAAATGATAGAGTTCTCGCGGATTGGCAGCGGCCAGAACTCTTCTGCGATGTGAATTGGTTAAACAATATTCCGCAGCTTTTCCGTATTTGGGCAGGAATTCAGAATAAAGTTCTTCGCTCCTACGGCAGACTTCCAGCAATTCATTTTCAGCACCGATAGCTTTTATAGAATGTGGAACTGTAATTCCCAAACTGGGATCGTAATCTTGAGCCAGAAGGGTCATCAATCGATGTCTTTTTAGCTGAGCAAAATTACTGGCACTCACTACCAGTTCAAATTTTAATTCTCCGGTAAATTCAAATTCTCGCGGCAGCGGATCGAAAGCACAAAGGTGTTTCATAACGCTGGCAAAAAACTCTTTTCCGGTTTCTTCATCATGCAGGATCGAGCAGGCAATTCTAAAGGAATCTTCAATTGTAAGTTTGGAATTATGATGAATAATCGCAGCAGCAATATCTCGATCCACTTTATTATCGATGATTAGTTTTTCATGGTCTGCTTCGATAAATTCTGGAATTCCTTCATGCAACTCGCCATAATATTTTTCGATTTTTTCGGAAACAAGTTTTTTGAGATGTTTTTTGGTAAATTTGAAATGATCGTCCTGAAGATCGGTTTTAAAAGTTTTCTTAAATTCATCAGGATCTGTTAGAATGATGAGTGAAGGAGCAACATCTTTGGTTGCATCAAATAGTTTTGCTGCAAGTTCTCGGCATTCTGCCAGTTCCGAATTTCGCAAAGTTCGAATTGCATGTTCCAAGGTTCTGGCATTGAAGGACATTCCCAATTGTGCTTCTGTAGCTAAGCTTAATGCATATCGCGCATCTTCTTTTGCCCAGCCTTCCAAGGTATTTTTTGCACGATTCATTTTTTCGGAAACACCGCGTTTTTCAGCTTCAGCAGCTTTTTTGGCAAGTTCGGGATTACTTTCGAATTGAAATTTTGTCAGCTTTTCCAGATTACGAAGATAGAAGCCATTTTGAAATCCAACTAATTCCTCAAATTCCTTTTTATCTTTTTCGCTGAATTCGGCAGGAACAACAAAATCACCTTTCAAAGTTATGTAGCGCTGAGATTTTTCGGTGTAGGCAGCTCCGATGCGTCTTGCTTCCAGTTCTTCCAAGGCCAGACGAGAGATCTGCAAGATATCAAAATTGAAATAGGCATGTTCTGCTACGGAATGATGGCTCATGCCAAACACGATGGCTTGATTGGAACGGCGGGCTTTTTTTACCTGTTCCCTTGCTTCTTTTCGTAATTCCGGAACATCACGCGGATCGCGGCTGATGCGGGCGTAGGCGGCGGAAATTGTTTCTGGGGTAGCAATCGTATCTTCAGGTAGTTTATCGATTAAATTTTTATCTAAATTGAATCCTGCTAAATTTACTTTCATAATTCCTCAATTTTATGCCGTACTTACAGTGCGACATTTTATATTCCTAATTTCTCCTTCACTTTTTTTGTCGGAATTCCATTTTCATCCCAACCGCGAACTTGATAATAATCGTTTAACATTTTATTTAGTTGAACTACTCGATGACGTGATGATCCTTCCTGAAGTTCTTCTTCCATAAATCTGGAAGGCAGAAGATCATCTTTCCTGTCAAAACCTGCTTTAGCATTAAAATCTCTTTCTAAGGTATAAATTCGTTTACCTGCTTCCAGAAGTTCTTCCTCTGTATAATCCAAACCGGTGACAATATTAACCATTTCGGTTAAAGTAGAAATGCTGACGGCAAACTGAATGAAACGGCAAAGAACCAGGCTGTCCACTACAGCCGAAACATCTTGCAATAAAGCTACGATCTCGGCTTTTCCTTTAGAAGAATATCTATCCAGTATCATTGGAGAACCCAAGATTTCATTGGAAATCATATATGCTCTCATATGACATCCACCCCGATTGGATGTGGCATAAGCCAAAGCCTGACCCTGCGCACCACGCGGATCATAGGCAGGAAGTTCCAAACCTTTCACCTGCATGGCCAGTTCAGGACGGCCGTATTTTTCTGCCAAACGTTTAGAACCAAGTGCTAAATCTTCACCAATTCCTCGTTTACAGGCAATATCTTCAACCAGTTTTTCCAGAACATCAGCATCTCCCCATTTCAGTTCATGTGGAAATGCACCTTTTTCATAAAGCTCCATCGCACAGCCGATTGTATTGCCAGTTGTGATCGTATCCAGCCCAAGTTCATTACAAAGATAATTTGCTTCTGTGATTTTTGTCAGATCATTGATTCCCAATTGAGCTCCGAAAGCCCACACAGTTTCATATTCGGGACCCTCACCTTCTTTATTTACTGTTTTGGTAGTTCTTCCACAAGCCATAGGACATTTGAAGCAAGCACTTCTTTTCTGCAAAAGTGTTTCAGTGATTTTTTCTCCACTTATGCCTTCCGCATCGTTGAAAACTCCACGCTGGAAATTTTCAGTAGGAAACATTCCATGTGCATTGATGATATTAACCAAAACCGATGTTCCCAGTAAGGGAAGTGATTTCCCAGTAACAGGATTTTTATCGATCAAACGATCAATTTTCGTAAGTATTTCTTTCAAACCTTCAGGATCTGCTACAGGAATTTCTTTTGTACCCAAAGCAACAATTGCCTTTAGATTTTTGGAACCCATAACTGCTCCCATGCCGCCACGTCCTGCTGCACGATCTTTATCATTCATAATGGAAGCAAAGATCACCTGATTCTCACCAGCCGGCCCAATGCTGGCAACAGAAGCTTTTTTAGAATATTCTTCCTGTAAAATATCACGAGTTTGCTGCGTGTTTTTTCCCCAGAGATGATCAGCTTTTTTAATTTCTATTTTATCATTCGTTATTAGTAGATAAACAGGTTCTTTTGCTTTGCCTGTGATGATAATCCCATCCAAACCTGTTTTCTTCAGCCTTTCACCAAAAACTCCACCTGAACTGGTATCGAAAATAGTTCCTGTTTGAGGAGAACGTGAAATAATCTGGTAGCGTCCGGCTGTTGGAAACAATCCGGTAAGAGGTCCGGTCAGGAATATAAATGCGTTATCCGATGATAAAGGATCAGTATCAGGAGAGCACAAATCTGAATACAATTTCACACCGAGTCCTCTACCACCAAGGTATTTTCTTAAATTTTCTTCATTTATTTTAATTTCTTCCTGAGTATTATCGGTCAGATCGATTTTGCTGATTTTATTCATCCAGCCAAAGACATTCTTTGATTTCATTACAGACCTCCTATTCATAAAACTTATTATACTTATCACGATGTGGACAATTTAAACATTTCTTTTTATAATAGGCATAAACACCCTTGGGAAGCTTGCTGAGATTGGCTGACCGCACCGGACAAATATGACAGGGGATTTCTGGTTCCAGCCAGGCTTCTGGTGCAAATTTCAGCATCGATACAGCTTCGATAATTGCTACACCAGCACTGGTTCCCAAACGATTGGCTCCAACTTCTATCATGCGTATTGCATCTTTTAACGTGGAGATTCCACCGGAAGCCTTCACACCTATATCCGGGCCCACGGTTTTTCGCATCAATTTCACATTATTTTCAAATGCTCCAAATGCTCCAAAACCGGTGGAAGTCTTTACGAAATGAGCACCAGCCTCCACACATAACTGACAGGCTTTCACGATTTCTTCATCGGTGAGATAACATGTTTCCAGAATAACTTTTACATGAGAAGGTGCACTGGCTTGCACAACCTGACCGATATCTTCTAGAACAAAATCATAGTCTTTATCTCGCAAAGCTCCCACATTTATGACCATGTCGATTTCCTTTGCACCTTCGGAAACAGCTTTCTTTGCTTCCAGAGCTTTGATCTCGGTTGTGTTCATTCCCAATGGGAAACCGATAACTGAACAGACAATTACATCAGAATCTTTTAATTGTTCATGCGCAAATTTCACATAATGCGGATTTACACATACCGAGATGAACCCAAACATCTTTGCTTCATAACAGAGGTTCTTGATTTTACCTTTTCCGGAACTTGATTTCAGCTCCGTGTGATCTATCATACCAGCTAATTGTTCCTTTGTAAATTTACTCATAATAACTCCCAGACTAAAACTTTTGCTTTCCTGCCAATTGACCGCAAGCTGCGGAAATATCGGCTCCGCGACTATTACGAAAAGTTACAGCCGAACTTAATTTTTCAAGTTTTTTTCTAAATATTTCTATTTCATCTTCGGAAGGTGATTTATACGAAAAATGTGGAACTTCATTCCATTTAATTAAATTGAGTTTGCAGGTAATATCACCTAAAAATTTGTATATCGCTTTCACATCTTCGTTTCCCATATTGAAATCTTTGATCATAACATACTCAAAAGTAATGCGATAAGCTGTTTTCTTGCGAAAATCTAATATTGCTTTTTTCAGTTCAGGAAGTGAATACATTTTTGTAACCGGCATCAGTTCTTCACGTTTGGTTTGGATAGCAGCATTCAATGAAACCGCCAATTTCACTTTCAAATCGCTTTCTGCTAATCTGCGAATACCGGGAATAACTCCACAGGTAGAGATCGTGATGCGGCGAGGACTGAAATTGAAACAAGCATCATTCTGCAGAATTTTCACTGCTTTTAATACATTTTCCAAATTGTCCAGAGGTTCACCCATACCCATGAAGACGATATTTGTAAGTCTGTTTTCTTTTAGGAATTGTTTTGCTAAGAATATTTGGGCAACTATCTCTTCAACAGCTAAATTCCTGGAAAGGCCTAAACTTGCTGTAGCACAAAATTTACAACCTCTACTACAACCAGCCTGAGATGAGATGCAAAATGTATTTTTATCCAAATGTGGAATATGAACCATTTCAATGTGAGTATTATCTGCTAATTGAAAGAGAAATTTACTGGTTCCGTCTGTTGATGTTTCCTGCTTTACAATTTCAGGAAGAAAAAAATCAAAATGATCTGTTAATTGCTTTTTTAATGTTTTCGGCAGATTCTTCATTTCATGTAATTCACAAGTAAGGTTTTCATAGATCCAGTTAAGCAGCTGTTTTGTACGAAACCTGGGAATTGATTTCTGCTGAAAGTTCTCCTCTAATTCACCAGGTAAAAGTGACAGTACATGAGTCTTCATCTTGTTGAAATTATTTTTTTGAACGATTCTTTCGCTGCTGATTCTTTAGTTTCTTATATTCATCCAATGTGATTGTTTCCCGCTCATCAGCATCGGAAATGAGATTGATTTTGTTGTTATAATAATCGTTCTTGAGAACATACATTTTTTTATCTTTATATTCGATCATCTCTTCCAAGTTTGGAAAGCCTTCTGATTGTGCTAAATAGAAATCTTCTTCGTAATGCAAACAACACAACAATCTACCACATGGTCCTGAAATCTTGGATAGATTGCTGAGAAGATTCTGGTCTTTTGCCATCTGGATTGTAACTTGATTGAATTTTTTGAGGAAGGTGCAGCAGCAATATGTTTTTCCGCAAATACCAAAACCGCCGTACCTTCTGGCATCTTCCCTGCCGGAAGTTTGATGAAGCTCGATCCTGGTTTTGAATTCAGTGGCCAGTTCTCTTACAAAATCTCTAAAATCTATACGCCCATCGGCTGAGAAAAAGAAAGTCAATTTATTGCCGTCCAATTGATAACAAGTTTCCAGAAGTTTCATCTCGAAGGGATATTTCTTCACCATTTTCAGGAATTTCTCTTTGGCTTCCTGTTCTTTACGTTTAACGATTTCCAGTTGTTTAAAATCTTCTTCGGTAGCTATTCTGGTGATCTTGTTGATCTCGCCCTTTTCCAGTTTTTCCTGCAGTTCTTCATCTTCTACCGAACAATTTAACACTCTACCGATATCTTCTCCTCTTTCAACCCTGGCGATAACCTGCATATCGGGTTCAATGAGAAGATTTTTTTTATTTACGAAATATCCTGTTCTTTCCGAACGAAACATCAGTTCTACTAATTCCTGCATCTATTCTCCAATTAATAATTTTTTTAACAAATTTCACCGAAATTTATCAGTAAATTATCATTCCAAAACTATTTTACGAAGATTACTGTAAAGCTCTTTCTCGGCTTTTGTGTATTCCAGATTTCGCCTTTCTTTTACCAGTTTGGCTGTTTCATCAAATTTTGCTTTTTCGTTTTCCACCAAAACAGAAGCTTTTCCCCAATGGAATGATGGAATGTAATTCATAAAAAGTTCACTGCCAATTAGATTGCAACCTGCACCAATTGAGGTTCCAGTGTTGATTGTACAATTTATTCCAGTTTTGGAATGATCTCCGATCAGACATCCCAGAAATTGACAGCCCGTTTTGATCTTTTTTATTTTTGGATAAAAGTACATCTCCACTTCTGAGTAAGTATTTTTGAGATCACTGTTGTTTGTATCTGCTCCGATATTTACCCACTCTCCCAGATAACTGTGCCCCAGAAATCCATCGTGCTGTTTATTGGAAAATGCCTGAAATATCGATTCCTCAACTTCTCCGCCAACTTTACAGACCGGTCCGATCGAAGTTCCTTCGTAGATCTTCGCTCCCACTTTTATTGTGGAATTCTTGCCTACGTAAACAGGACCAATGATAACGGCATTCGGCATGATCTTAGCATTTTCATCAACTATTATGGGACCTTCAGTTGCATCCAGAACAACACCCGGAGCAATTTTCGAATTTTCTCCCAACCAGATATTGTAGGGATTCAAAAGAGTTACACCCTGCTCAGCTTCAAAGTAGTTATCTTTCTCGTAAAAGAAATTCTGGAAATCTTTTTCGATATATTTGGAGTTTTCTGAAATCAATTCCCAGATATAATTCCAGCAAGCTTCCTTTTCCCATTTTACCTTATCTAAATCTTTGAAAAGTTCAGGTAGGTCTTCCGATGAATATTTTCCTTTTGAAGGAAGAAAACGAGCTGCTAATATTTCCGATTTATAAACCAGACAGCAATTCTCATCCAAATTTGAGATTGCTTCAACCAATTCATTATTTATCTTTAATCTGCTGTTGATAAAAATGGTATCTTTGCTTGCTAAATTGTTTATAATCCATTCTGGATGTCTTTCTTTGTAAATTTTCTGCAGAAGCGGATGAACAACTATATTTGTAATCTCTTTTTCCAGATAAGCAATAATGCGCTGACGCAGTTTTAATATCCCAACTCTGAGATCACCTGTGCTTCTGGTCAAAGTTATCGGGAAGAAATTTTCCCATTTCTTATCGTCAAAGATCACATAATTCATTGAATCTCCAATTATTATAAACCTTCCAGATTTTCAAAATCCTGGAAGGTTTTGATTGATTTAGTCTTTTGCCAATTTGATTATCCTGGGTTCTACATTCTTAAATTGCGGCATAGCCATACCGATATCTGCATTGATGTAAGTAGGATCGCAAACAATATATTTTGCATTATCCACGATAACCAGATCACCTGGAATTTCTGAAAGAAAATGAACTGCAGTTGCCACATGGCCCGGATAATCCAGTCCAATCACTTCCCGTTTAAGAATTTGCTTTATGAGATAAGAAAAAATTATAGAGCGATCTTCGCAGTCGCAGTAAGGATAGAACAGAGTTTCGTCAGAGAAAAAACTTTTCTCTCTGCCGAATTGTTCACCATCAGTTTTATATTGGAAAGCAGTTTGCACAAAACGCAAGATCACATTGGCAGCTTCAGCTTCCGATCTTCCCTCAATAATTGGTTTTAAACCCTGCATTAAAGATTGAGTTGCTTCTGGAGATAGCGGAGCGTTGAAATAAACATCCAGATTGGTCTGCGGATAGTTTTCGAAAAACTCTGTAGCATTCTGATCGTATTTTACCGGAATTCGATATTCAATTCCTTCATATCGGAAGACGAGTTCTTTTTCTACTATCGTTGTATTTATGCGTGGAGAATCTTTAATACCCAGATCGATCAGAGCATCTGCATCAGGATATTTTCCATCATAAGTATTGATGGCAAAATCCAGTTTTTCATTGTTGTCGAACATTACAGCATAATAGCGTTTACCATCCATTTCCACAAATGTGACACCGAAAATTTTATTGGCAGAAGGAATGAGCAGATAAACCGAACCTTTTCCATAACCAACTTTACATTCATAACCGGATTTTGTAAGCATGAACCAGATAAAAAGTCGGGTCAGGTTTTTATCTTCATTGGAAATCCTTTTGCCAACTTCGTTCAATAAGAGGCAGTAGCCCCAATCGTTCAAATTCATCTTCTGTTTTGATTCTTGAAGCTGATCAAGCAGTGCTTCAAAATCGGTATTACTGGTAATGTACCAGAAATTAGCTACTGCTTTTTCATTCAAAGGATCAAGAGCAACTTTCAGTTCTGGTTCGTAATTAAATTCCAAAGGAAGACCCCAGAAAGTTACATCGATTACCGGAGCAGTTTTATCTACTTTAATCATACTGTTCTTCTCTACCTGCTCTTCCACTTGTGGAACGACAACCTCTTCCACAATATTTTCTTCAGGAAGTTCAACCACTTCCTTTTCTTCTACTTGTGGTGGTTCCACAGGTTTGGGAGTATCATCGATCTTCTCGCCTGTAAAAGTTTTGTATGGTTCCCAGTTTTTTTCCAGGAATTCTACGAAAGCTTTATCCTGAGCACTTTTGTAGTCACGAAACTGTTGCATCTGTTTCTGTTGCCAGGCTTCATAATCATCCTGTGCAAATAATGCAATAATAACCAAAACGCTTAAAACTAAAAGCAGTGTAAAAGTTCTTTTATTCATAGCTCCTCCCGATAAAATGAACTATCTTTTCCAATTAAAAATGCTAAATGCCCCCAAGCAGGCCACAACTATAAAATAAACTGGTTGCAAGATAAACCAAAGCGGATAAAAACTCAACTTGTTTTTTTCCTCACCAAATTTTTTAAGTCCTTTTTTGATAAAATTTATCTCTAAAAGAAAGCGAATTATCATTATTGAAACAGCCAATAGAAAATTATTAAATAGCAAAATGATCGGTAGAATTACTACCAGAAATGCACTTATCAAATAAAAGAAAAACTCCGGATTCAAGCCGATTTGCGATTTCATATTGGAAGCCCAGCGGCTGCGCTGACTGATAAGTTGCTTCCAGCTGGATACAGGTTGTGTGTAGGCATAAGAAGGTGATGAAAAAGCAAAACGTATTTTTTTCCCAGCTTTTCTAAAAAGCTGCATCAAATTCACATCATCACCGGAAATTAAATGTTTTATCTTTTCAAAGCCACCTACACTTTTGAATGCTGTTTTTCGGTAGGAAATATTCTGGCCTGAACAGGAAAATGCTTTTCCAGCCGAAATTGCTGCGGCAGCTGCAAAGAATAATGCCAGAAAATCAAAATGCTCAAATTTCTGAGCAATATTCGATTTTTTCCAATTATCTAATTTTGTTCTTGAAAATCCTACTACCATATCGGCATCATCAAAATTTGCCAGCATCGCTTCGATCCATCTATTGCCTACCAGACAATCTGCATCTGTAAGCATAACAATCTCACCTTCTGCAATTTCAATTGCCTGTGAGAGTGCATTCTTTTTTGGAGATTTCGCTTCTTCCCTATTCTTTACATTTAATAGTATTACTTGTTCCCACTTGTTGCCAAATTCTTCAACTATTTTGACAGTATCATCAGTGGAAGCATCATTTGCCACGATTATTTCATATAATTTTTTTGAATATGATTGATTAACAAGGGCTGTTAAAATCCGGTTTATATTTTTTTCTTCATTTCTGGCTGCAATAACAACAGAAACAAATGGTTTTTCATAGTTTATGAGATCTTTGCCCTGGTTTAATCCTTTTCCAAACAGGAATAAATAATAAAGATAAATTAACAGCGAAAATACAGCAGCACCGGAAACTATTTGCCAGATCAACTATTCCTCATTGTATAATTTCTTGAACAACTCATCCAGAGAATCAGATTCATAGCGAATTGGTTTATGTATTTCATCTTCCCGCAACCAGGGAGGGCCTTTCCAAAGCAGGCTGTCGGGACGTGTTACATATTTTCTGTCCTTAATTATCTGTGCACCATGCAGATCAATTGGTCCTGGAACAGGTTCCGGCATAATTATCGTTGAATCTGGTTTTGTTGTATCTGGAACTACCTCTATATAGCGGATAGAATCCGGCCATTCATATGGAATTCCACCCAAATCGATAACAAGGGAATCCATATCATTTTCTCGATACATGGTTGGATAAAAGTTATAGTTTAAACTGTCTGATAATCGAGTTGGTTCTGTTCCAACTATGAAATATTCATCCATTGTTTCTTCAAAAGTATTTTTGGGAAGTAAGCCTGTTTCTTTAGAAATTTCGACAGTGATAATTCCTTCTGGTTTTTCAAACTGCAATGCACTGCCGTCGATGATGGGCCGACCCCGATTATTTTTTGGTGAATCAAGCACAATTGCACGTTTCATAATGTGGGGCCAGGCAGGTAAAGCTGCTACAGCACCTGACTGACTTTTTCCCAATGTGTCATTGTTATCAAATCCGACCCAGATTCCGGTAACAAGTTTTTTGTTGTAGCCGATAAACCAGGCATCTCGAAAATCATCTGTAGTACCTGTTTTTCCAGCAGCATTCCATTTGTAGGTTACAGATTCCAGATCTCCATAGCCGGGCTGCCAGCGAATTCCGACTCCAGTTCCTTCATTTACAACTGACTGCATCAGACTTGCCATAAGATAAGCGGTTTGATCGGACACAACTCTGATCTTATCCGTTTCATTCGATTCCAGGATCTTTCCCTGATGATCTTCCACACGTCGAATAAAAATCGGTTTAACCCGATTTCCATTATTTGGGAATGTAGTATAAGCCGTAATTAGTTCGTATGGAATAACTTCCATCGATCCTACACAGATTGCATAATAGGGATAGACCGGCGTTGTTATTCCAAAACGCTTGGCATAATCGACAACACGGTACGGGCTGATATCGAAAATGGTTTTGGCTGCAAAAATATTCCGAGATTTTTTCAGACCTTCTCGAAGTCGTGTGTAACCAAAATTTTTCTGAGAGTAGTTATGAATACTCCAGAAAAGCGTATCAGACTGAATAAAGGCAAATGGTTCGTCTTTGATTATCGTAGCTGGAGTGTAACCTTCCGTAAGAGCAGCTGTGTAAAGTATCGGTTTAAAGGAAGATCCCGGCTGCCTTTTGGACTGCATAATACGATTCAATTTACTGTGATTGAAATTACGCCCTCCGATCATGACTCGAACATAACCGGTTTCCGGCTCGATGGAAAAAACTCCACCTTGAACATACGGAGTAACAATATTTATCGTATCAACAGGGAAATCTTCATATTTGAATTCATATTCGTTCTTTTTTTCGAAAGCTGAAAGGCAGGAATTTAAAGCTGTATCAGCAAAAGCTTGAAGATCAGAATCTAAAGTTGTATAGATTTTTAACCCTTTGGTAAAAAGAGTTGTTGTTCCATATTTATTTTCCAGAAGAACACGAATATATTCGTTAAAATAATCATCTGCACTCTGATTTCCTTTGGGATAATGAAGAACAATATTTTTGAGGCGTGCATCCACAAACTCCTGATCTGTGATTACACCTTCTTCCAACATTCGTAGAAGAACCAGATTTCTTCTGTTAAAAGCTTTTTCTGGATAATTAAAAGGATAATAACCACTTGGTTTTTGCGGCATTCCGATGATCAAAGCTGCTTCTTCTATTGTGAGATCTTTAGCATCTTTTCCAAAATATTTTTGAGATGCCACTTCGATACCGTAAAGTCCAGGTCCAAAAGGAGATTTGTTAAGATAGAGCTCCAGGATTTCTTCTTTGGAAAAATGTTTTTCAATCCTTATTGCCAGAAGCAATTCTTTGATCTTTCGGGGAATTGTTTTATCCAGTGAAAGGAACATATTCCTGGCAACCTGCTGCGTGATCGTGCTGGCTCCCTGAGAAAAACTGCCTCGCTGCAGATCAATTACGATAGCTCTGATAAATCCGGTAAGATCCATACCCCAATGTTCGAAGAAATTCTTATCTTCTACAGCAATTATGCCATTTATCAGATAATCCGGCAGTTGACTGATATCGGTGAGTTTACGGCGTTCAAAAGAGAATCTGTGTATTAGTTTATCGTTTCTATCATAAACTTCTGAACCCACTTTCAATTCATATCTGGTCAGTTCACTAAGTGGTGGAAGTTCATTGCTGTAATAATAAAAAGTTCCAAAACCTGCTCCAACGAAAAAAATGATTATACAAAAGAAAACAAATAATATTTTCAGTGTTAAACTTGGTTTATAATTATCTACTTTTTTTAACCGTTTTCGGCTGATTCTTCTTTTTTTTCTTCTCTTTTTACTACTCATAACTTCCTGTATTTACCTTATGTTTCTCATCAAAATCTTCTTTTAATTTATCAATGAATATTTTTGCCAAATATCCAGTAATAATTCCAGTAGCTATTCCCATTATAATCAGCACCGGCGTCAAATAAAATATTGAATTTTCTTTGATCAAAACCAATCTTACGATTATCATTTGACCAAAATTGTGACCAACAGCACCAGCTATACTGATTCCCAAAATACTGAAATTTACAGGAATTTTCAAAAGCATTATCATCAAAAATAATGAAAAGAACGTTCCCGATAATGATAATAAAGTAGCCGGGCTGAAAAGGGTTCCCGCCAGCAGTCCTCCCAGAATTGATTTGGTGAAAGCTACAATGATCCCGGGCTTGATATTTCCACTACCCAACAGCATCAAAATGATGATATTTGCCAATCCTAATTTCATGAACGGCATAGGTTTGGGAATGAAGCTTTCCAAAATAAACACAGTAACTGCAAGTGCTGTAAAAAATGCCAGATGAACCAGATAGCTTCTTCGGCTCATGTTCCCAAAATCAAGAAAATTCAAAATTATATCCTTAATCAATATCAATAAAAAAGGCGACCGAAAGCCGCCTTTTCCAATTTTATTTGAACATATTTTCTATTTATTTGCCTTTTCAAATTCGTGCATAAATTGAGCAAGATCTTCCACTGCTTTCATTGGCAGAGAATTGTAGATAGAAGCACGGCATCCGCCAACACTTCTGTGTCCTTTCAACCCGATCATACCTTTAGCTTTTGCTTCCGAAATGAATTTCTTTTCCAATTCTTCTGAAGGAAGACGGAAAGGCACATTCATCCAAGATCTATCTTCAGGAACTACGGTTCCGCGATAAAAATCTGAATTGTCGAAAACATCATAGATGATCTTGGCTTTTTGTCTATTGTATTCTGCTCGAGCTTCCAGACCACCTTTATCTTCGATCCATTTTAGAACTTCGCCCACTACATAAATTGCAAAAGCAGGTGGTGTATTGAACATAGAATCTTTTCCAATGTGAGTGTTATAATCGAGCATCGTAGGAAGGCCGCTGTTTTGTTTTTCCATCAAGCTTTTTTTGATAACAACAAAAGTTGCCCCAGCTGGTCCAATATTTTTTTGCGCTCCGCCGTAAATGAGATCATATTTTTTGAAATCGAGGGGTCGGCTGAGGAAATTGGAAGACATATCAGCAATAAGTGGAACACCTTCGGGTACATCAGGATCGATCTTCCATTCTGTTCCGCGAATTGTATTATTTGTAGTAATATGCAGATAGGCAGGATTTTCGGATAGTTCCCAGGTTTTGGGAATGTAAGTAAATTCTTTATCTTGGGACGAGGCAGCGAGATGATATTTTTTCCCAAGTTTTTTTGCTTCTTTCCAGGCTTTGGTAGACCATGCTCCTGTATCGATGTAATTTGCTACTTTATCTTCCGGGCAGAAATTCATCGGAATCATCAAAAATTGTGTGCTGGCTCCACCTTGCAGAAAAAGAGCTACATAATCATCTCCCAAACCCATCAATCTTAAAAGTCTGGCTCTGGCTTCTGTAATTATTTTGTCATATTCCACAGATCTGTGACTCATTTCCATCACGGAAAGTCCCGATCCTTTGTAATCAAACAAATTTTTCTGAACTTCCAATAAAACTTCTTCCGGCAAAACAGCCGGTCCGGCATTGAAGTTGTGAACTCTCATACCTTTTCCCTCCAAATAATTTTTTATGTGTTCAAATCTAAATGACATATTTTAAAGGCAAGTTTTTTTTGTTTCTGGTTGCTGGTTTCTTGTTGCTGGCAAGTCACGGCGTAGCTTTTTTTTACTTCCCTTGCATCAGAGAAGCCGGATTGCTGGTTTCTTGTTGCTGGCAAGTAACGGTGTAGCTTCAGCAAAGCCGGATTTATTGTTGATGAGCGCTGATTCTTTCAAGTTCAATAAAATCATCAAATCACTATTTTGCAGTTTTATTGGAAAGTTACTATTTTTTAGTCCAAAAATTATTTGACTTTCAGTAATCAGTTCAATTTATCGCAAATAAGATTATAATTGTTAATTGGAGATTTTAAAATTTATGAAAAATGTAGTTGGTATTCATGCTTAATTTACAAATTAAGTCTTTTCTAAAAAAACAGGGATTAGATTTTATCCATTTTGTAGATATCTCCAATCTTCCACAAAAACAGAATCAAGTTTTCTCTAATGCTCTTCTTCTGGGAATTGCACTTTCTCCTGAATTCATCAGGATGATCACAGAAATGCCGGATTATGTAGATTTAATGGTGCGAACTGGAAAAGTGAATTCCGATGAATATGTGGAAAAAGAAGCTAAAGTTGATTACCTTGCCGATGAGCTAGCTACATTCTTGATCGAGCAAGGATATAATGCTTATTCACAATCTGAAAATAATTTAGATAAAACCGGATTTTATAATACAAAAACCAAAACTTCACCTCTTCCCCATAAAACCATTGCCGGTTTGGCTGGTTTAGGTTGGATTGGAAAGCATAATTTACTTGTAACTCCAAATTATGGTAGTGCAATTTGTATGTGTACCGTTCTTACCGATGCACCACTTGCTACAGTATCAAAGTCTCCACAGGAATCAAAATGTGGAGATTGTAGTATTTGCATGGAAATTTGTACGCCGAAAGCAATTAAAGGTAATCATTGGAAGATCGATGGCAAAAGAGAAGATCTGGTCGATGTTTTTAAGTGTACTCAATGTTTGAAATGCCTGGTGTTTTGTCCCTGGACGCAGAAATATGCTTTTGGACAATAATTTTGGCAATTAGCATTTAAGCAGATGAAACTATTTTATCAAAATCATTTTACTTGAAGCCGTAACTACTCCATCAACTTTCAATCGATACAAATAAACACCACTTGAAACGGGTTTGCTAGTTTGATCAATTCCTTCCCAAACGACAGTATACTTATTAATTGTTCCTCGTCCTTCGACTGGCTCAGGATGATACAAGCTCGGAACTAATTCATTCACTTTCTGACCCTTTAGATTATAAACTTCAATATTTACATTCTTGGCGTCCTTAGTGATTAGGTTAAAAGTGATTTCAGTAGATGGATTGAAGGGATTGGGGTAATTTGATAATTGGTAATAGGTCACTGGTAATTGGTAATTGGTGATTCCAGTCTCATCAGGCATCAATTTAATATCAGTAGCATAAAGAGCTACTTCATACTCATCTATCAGGTTCTCATTAAAATCGAATTTCTTTACAGTAAAATTCTGTCCCCATTCTCCACCTAAAACGAATAGATTTTCATCATCCGCAGCTACCATTGTTCCACCGGGAGTAAAGGGATTTGCATTGTTATAAATCACAGAAAAATCATCTGCATCATAAGCGAAAAGATTGTAACCAAAACCATCACTAACATAAACGATTTCGTTGGGAGTTTGAGCCAGATTATACGTTACACCACCGATTTCTATAACTTCTGAAATCTCTTCCAGAATCGGATCAAGAATGCAGATCTTGCCACCAATATTTCCCCAATCTCCCCCGCAACTGATGTGGATTTGATCGTTGATCACTTCCAGGAATTGCGGATTGATTTCGGTTGGAATTGTATTTGTTACTGAGAATGTTTGAAGATCGATTATCGAAAGGGTACAATTGGTATAATAGTTGGAATAATCGGTATTTCCTACATAAAGTTTCCCTCCAAAGATCGCCATTCCAGCTGGATTTCCACCAACTTCAACTTCATCGATAACTTCATCCAAACTCAGATCGATCTTATAAACTTTGTTACTTAATCCACCACTCACATAAGCAAAATCTTCATTCAAAAAAATGTCATACGGATTGGTGGAAAGTCCGATGAAAATTACCGTTTCCGTATTTCCAGTTTGCAGATTTATCTTCTGAATATTGTTATCACCGGAATTCACAACATAGGCAAATTCCTGCGTCAATGCAACACGATTCGGCATCGAACCAAGCACGCTGAAAGCATTATCAATCTCTCCTGTTTCAAAATCGATCCTGGAAAGTGTTTCACTGCCGGAATTTACAACGAAACCGATTGTGCTCCATAGATTTATGGCAAATATTAACACTAAAATTGCTAAACTTTTTTTCATTAAATTTTCTCCGTGTTTTTACTCATCCTTGCTATTTCCTTCTCTTCAGCGTAAACTTGAAAAGAAGGAACATAAGAACAGCAAGGAGATATTGTTTTTCACCTTGTGCTCGATCAAGCGTGATCGAGATACAACTTCTTTCTGGTTCCTGAACTCCAACCCAATTTCTCGTTCCTAAACCTGCTTGCCAGTTCGTAGTCCCGATTTCTCGGGATGAAGACTGGTTTGGGAACGCAATTTCACACCGAAACTCCCTTTTCGAGATTTCTCTCGATCTGGCAGATCGAGCTGAACCGCTTCCCGCTACTAAACACTTTTAAACTGCTATATACGAATCTCGTCATCCTGACGTCTCTTATAGCTTTACTTTGGAAGGATCTCGTGCAATTCTTCCAGCTTTACTCCTCGATATTCGAAGAGATTCTTCAAGCCTGTACCGGCGAAGTCGTACGAAGCCGTAAGAACAACGTGCATGATACGTCAGGAAGACGACTTCTTACCCTTTTTCTCAAAGTCACAAAGTCACAAAGCCTCACGTTCTCTCCTCTCTTTTCTCACTTCTCACTTCTTATCAAATTCCCACTTCACACCCACATTCACATCCCAGTTAAAGCCCGGTTGCGGAATGTAGCGATACACTTCATACATTTTATTCAAAATATTATTTGCTCGCGCTCCAACTGAAAACTGCAAACCAATCATTTCAAAATTATAACTTAAGCTGGAATTCAGCAAATTATAAGCTGAAATAAATTGCTTATCAGATTGCTGATCCATTGTGTAGTTCTGCTTTCCAACATATTTCCAGGAAAGTGAACCAAACAAATTTTCATATTCAATTTTCGCTTTCAGGTTTATTTTTTTTTCTGGAGTGTAAATCAATTTTTCATTGTAAAGATCAGAATTCTCGGTTTTATTTCTGGCATCCACAAAACTGTAAATTCCATTGAACGTCACAAACTTGGAAAGCTTGTATTCAGCTTCGAAATTCCAGGTTGAAATTTCTACTTTTTCAATATTTTGCGGCTTCCATTTACTATTAAATTCCAAAAACCAGACGATCATATCTTCCAGCTTATCTTGGCGATATGTTATTTTAATAAAATGCTTCTGCCAATCTATTTTTCCGAAAATCTGCCAGCTTAGAGATTTTTCTTTTTTCAGATCAGGATTACCGGCAGTTTGAGTATCACCTTTCCAATATAAGTTGAGAAAAGAAGGATAAGTAAAACCATTGGAAACACTTCCTCCCAAAATTATGTCAAAAAGCGTCTGATATGTGTATTCAGGAGCAATGTTCCAACTTGTAAATTCTTTGAACTGGTTGGACTGATCCCATCGGGCAGAACCAGTTAATTTCCAGATAGAAGGATAGATTTCTCTATCCAAATTTGTTTGAGCAAAAGCACCGTAATTTTGCAGAGTTTTCTGCGAGATTGAATTATCTGGTTGCAGTTTATCTTTGTAGTTGAATTGTTCATTTTTGTAATCTAATCCGTATTCAAAAAAGAATCCTGGTTGTACATATTCAATGTAGATTTTTGCACTGTTTACAGCTTGCTTGGTTGTGCTTAAAGCTCTGTAAAGTGGAGTGTTGTAAAGCGAATCTAAGCGAGTATTATCGTACGTTGATTCTTCTTGTGAATAAAATAGATCAGCTTTTAAAAGATAATTTTTCATCGGCTTGGAAAGCTTTACAAAATTTCGCCAGATTTGTCCAGTCGTTCGACTATTTTTGAAATAATCTGGATTGATAATAGTACCGGGGAGCTTCTTGAAATAATCTTGGAAGATCAGTTTATAATCTACGTTTACAATTTTATTAATATTTAACACATTAAGATTGAGATCATAGATTTCTTTATCATTAAATTTTCTAGTTTCATACTTATCCGGTACATTCCATTCTTCCGGAATTTTATATTTAAAATCATTGCGTGAAAAACTTTTAGACAGGAAAAAACTAACGTTCCAATTTTTTACAGTTCGAACTAAATTAACCGAATGTTTATCCAAACCAAATGAACCGAAAGTATGTTTATAGGAAGCTGAAGCTTTGCTGAACTCTTGTTTGGTGTTGATATTGATAACCAAACCCATATTTCCGTTTCCGCTGTTTTTTCCGATTTCAATTTTATCGATGATTTCAACCGGAATGGAAGCAATATCAAAAGCTTCACCGCTTTTATTAAGAGGAATTCCATCCAGCATCACCAATGTGTGCCGGGGATCAAATCCTGGTAGAGAAACTGATTGGGTTTCGCCTGTTAATGCAGTTCCATTAATCTGTAGATCAGCTCTTTCGGAAATAATATCAGCAGCATTTGAGTAATTACTTTTTTCATCAATTTCTAATGTTATCTTTTCAGCTGAAAGCAGCAATTCCGAATTAGTTAAACTACCTGAAACTTTGTAGCCAGAAACTGAGATCGTCTCTATTGAAAGAGTAATCAAAGCAGGAAGATCAGCAGCGAAATATGTTTGATCTCGATAGCCGATCAAATGAATTCTTATCCTATCTTTTTCATTAACATCCTTTAAAAAGAATTCACCGTTTTTATTGGAAATCACCATTTTTTCTGTATTAGAAAATACAGCATTCTGCAGAGGTTCATTTTTTTCGTTAACTATTTTTCCTGAAATATCCAAAGCATTTAAGGGAATTATCAGCAGGAAAAGTACAACTATTATAAATTTGAATCTTAATTTGTTTTTATGAAAAACCCCTCTCCGATTAAAGTCGCTTCTCCTCTTTTCAGCCAAGAAAGTTGGTAAAAAATTTTTATGCTTTTTTTTCATTATCTTCCTTTATAAATTAAATTCGGTTTGCCCGAAACAGGATTAGAAATAACTTCCAGATCGGCATCATAAACCTGCTTTAAAGTGCTTTGATTTATTATGTTTTCCGATTTACCGTCAGCTATTATTTTACCTTGTTTCATCATAACAATCCTATCGCAGTATTCTGAAGAAAGATTGATGTTGTGTGAAACCAGAATAATAAGTTTTCCTTCTTCCCGATTAATTTCGGAAAGAATTTGCATTATTTCCAATTGATGATTTATATCCAGATTTGCAAAAGCTTCATCCAGCAGCAATATTTCTGTCTGCTGAGCCAAAGCCCTTGCTATAAGAACGCGTCTTCGTTCTCCTCCACTAAGTTGGGAATATAGCTCATTCTTCATAGCAGATAAATCAAGTTTTTCAAGAATATCGCGAACAATATTTTTATCCTGCAAACTGTATTTCTGCCAGAATCCTAAGTAGGGAAAACGACCCATCAAAACTAATTCTTCCACACTGTAATCAAATTGCAACTGGTTATCTTGCGGGATCAAAGAGATTGATTTTGCTAATTCTTCAGATTTCCAGTTTGTTAATTTTTTTCCCTGAATTAATATCTCACCAAATTGGGGTTTCAGATAACCGATCAGGCTTTTTAAAAATGTTGATTTACCACCTCCGTTGGGTCCTAAAAGCGCGCAGAACTCTCCTGCAAAGAAGCTGATATTAAGATCTTCGATCACTCTTTTATTCTGGTAACCCAGAGTTAAATTATTTATATCTATTATTTTCATATTACCTTCTTATGAATTAATCTTATCGATAATATCGTTTTTCAGTTCTTAACTAATGCTATGCATTGAGTCAATTCCTGAATCAATCTGAAATCTTAAATCTTTGATCGTAAATCTGAAATGATTTTTTCATTTCTTATACAAAACCCCTCAACGGCTAAGCCGTATCTCTTCTTCAAAAAGTGAGCACTTTGGATTATTCAATTCTTCATTTCCTTTTTCTTCCCCTGTATATGTTGCTTTTGCTCTGCAAAACAGGACTTTACATCAGCCTTTTCTCAAGAGGAAATTTTCTGTTGCTCTTGCAACTTTGCTTTCTCAGAACAAAAGGGTTTTTTCTTTCAAAACCCTTATTCTTCCTTCGTCAGACAGCTTGTTTTAAATGATAAATTGGAATTTTGATAAAACCCCTCTGAGAAACTTCGTTTCCCGTCTCCCCTTAACAAGGGAGAAATTTGGAATTTTTGAGTAATTAATCAAAAACTATTTGCCAATTCATACTAATTTTATATGTTATCTCTCAAGGAGATGAGAAATGCATATTTCAACGAAAACCGAATATGCCGTAAGAGCACTTTCAGAGCTGGCTATTAGTTCTGGAAAAGACCCGGTTTCTATTTCTCATATTTGTGAAAATCAGAAACTTCCCCGCAAATATGTGGAACAACTTTTCCGAAAACTTAAAAAGAGTGAATTAGTTTCCAGCAAACATGGTGCGATGGGTGGCTATATTTTGAACAAACCGATTCGAGACATTTCTCTTCAAGATATTATGGAAGCGGTAGATGAGAGTTACGTGAAAACATTCTGTACTGAAGAAAATCATAAACCTCACTGCATCGGTTGGCCATGCGGTTTTCATCAACTTTGGGATGAGATAAAGGAACATTTGGACAGCTATTTTGATTCGATCAAACTCGATCAGATAATAGCGAAATTATAGGAGCAAATGTGAAAAAATATTATTTTGATAACTGTAAAACTACCCAACCTGCACCAGAAGTCATTGATGCGATGCTGCCGTATTTGAAGGAAAAATTCATCTTTCCAGCAAATTTCGTTTTTGGAGGTAGCACTGCATCTCAAGAATTGGAAGATTTTAAGAAAACTATAGCAGACTCGATCGGAGCTAAATCTGAAGAAATACATTTTACAGCCAGTGGCACACTTGCCAATAATATTGCCATCAAAGGATTCTTGAGCGAAAATGCTAAAGACGGAACTCATATCATTGTTTCTGTTATCGATTATCCTGATCTGCTTACTAACGCAGCTTTCTTCGAAAAAAGCGGTTTTGATGTTACATATCTGCAATCTAATTCGGAAGGAATGATCGATCTTGAGCAACTAAAAAATTCTATTCGTGAAGATACAATTATGATGATGACAACTTTTGTTAATCACACAGTAGGGTCCATTCAACCGATCAAGAAAATCCGAGAAATCCTTAATTCAGCTGATCATAAAATTGCTCTTCACGTAGATGCAGGCCAGGCTTATGGCAAGATTCCTATCGATGTAAATGAACTTGGAATCGATCTGATGAGTATCAGCGGTCACAAAATTCATGGTCCGCAGGGAGTGGGAGCACTTTTTCAGCGAAAGGGAATCGTTCTTGGACCGGTTGTTCACGGAATTAATCGCCTGGATAATCATCAAACCGGAGCTGTCAGCATGTCAAACATTGCTGGTTTTGCCAAAGCTGTAGAGATAAATTTTGCAAATTTTGAGAGCAATGTGAACAAGTTGCGAGAACTTTCCAACTATCTTATGAAAAAGATTGAAGATACAATTCCCCACACACTTTTAAACGGACCACGTGGTGATAATCGTGCACCTCACAATGTGAATATTTCTTTCGATTTCATTGAAGGAGAAGCAATTATGTTGATGATGGACATGGCTGGAATTTCCGTGGCAACCGGAAGTGCTTGTGCTTCGCAGGGTTTAAAGGCAAATTACATTTTAATGGCT
Source organism: Candidatus Cloacimonadota bacterium (assembly GCA_021734245.1). Classification (NCBI taxonomy): domain Bacteria; kingdom Pseudomonadati; phylum Candidatus Cloacimonadota; species Candidatus Cloacimonadota bacterium. The sequence continues at coordinate 141,865 of JAIPJH010000001.1, forward strand.
ATGGGCAGAAATCATGAGCAATCGCACAGTTCAATGAAATTTACATTGAGCAGATATAATACGAAAGACGAAATTGATGAAACAGTGGAGAAACTAGCTGAGATCGTACAGGAACTCAGGCGTAGAAGTCCACTTTATAACGAGGAGAAATAATGCAATATTCCCAGAAAGTTTTAGATCATTTTATGAAGCCGCACAACATTGGAAAAATTGAAAACCCAGATGCAGAAGCAACAGAAGGCAGTCCAGCTTGTGGAGACCAGGTTTCTATTCAGTTAAAGGTAAATCCTGAAACACAGATTATTGAAGATATAAAATTTCAATCTTACGGCTGTGCTTCCAACATTGCTACGGGTTCGATAATCACGGACATGGCAAAAGGAAGGACTCTGGCTGAAGCTAAAGAGATCACCTGGAAAGAAGCTGCTGATGAATTGGATGGCTTGCCACCAGTTAAAATGCATTGTTCAGTTTTAGCTGTAGATACACTTCGCAAAGCCATCAAAGATTACGAAGTGAAACATAAACTTTCAGAAGCTGACAAGTTCAACAAAGATACCATCGTGGAAGAGCTCAAGAAGGTCATCTATCCAAAAGTAGGAGAAGATATTGTCAGCCTGAAGATGGTGAAATACGCCGGATTTGAAGATGGTGTAGCTATTATCGATCTGGAAATTCCCAAGTTCGATAAATATCGAGATAACGTTGCAGAAGAAATTCAGGAACATCTGGAGAAATTTAAAGAAATTAAAGATATCAAAATAACGATGTAGTTCTTTCTCGATCAGGAGTGATCGAGATACACGTTTTCTTTTCTCGATCAGGAGTGATCGTGATACACGTTTTCTTTTCTCGATCAGAAGTGATCGAGATATACGTTTTCTTTTCTCGATCAGGAGTGATCGAGATACACGTTTTCTTTTCTCGATCAGGAGTGATCGAGATATATTTTTTCTCGACCAAGCTGGTCGAGTTACTATTAATTTCTCGTTCCTAAACCTGCCTGCCAGTTCGTAGTCCCGATTTCTTGGGACGAAGACTGGTTTGGGAACGCAATTTCACAACGAAACTCTGTTTCGAGATTCTTTACAAAATATCGTCATCCTGCTTGCCCTGTGGAATGCAGCTTTGCTGCTGGCTTTTCCAATTCCACCGGGCGGGCCAAGCCGACTTGTCATGCCGTAGCCAATGACGTAGGCCGAAGCTGAGCGAAGGCTGGACGTCTCTTATAGCTTTGCTCCTGGATGTTGTAATTGAGATTCTTCAAAAGAACAACCATTGTTAGAATTTTTCAGATTGACGGGATACTTGTTACTTTATCTCATCCATTTCTATGCAAATTTAAAGAACTATTTATCTACTCGATCAAGAGTGATCGAGATACACGTTTTCTTTCCTCGATCAGGAGTGATCGAGCTACTTTCTTGCTAAAATAAATATAAAGAACGGGCAACCGATGAAAGCTGTGATAACTCCTACTGGTAATTCAATCGGAGCTATGTTTTTGGCAATCAGATCGCAGATGATGAGTAGAAAAGCTCCAGCAAAAGCTGAAACTATCATCACATATCGCTTATTACCTCTGGCTAAAATCCTGACCATGTGAGGAACTACCAATCCTACAAAACCGATAATTCCTGCATACGAAACTGTGATCCCGGTAAGTAAAGAACTGATTATGAAAATTTTTCGTCTCAGTTTCTTAACTTCCAACCCCAGACTGGTAGCTACCAGATCACCGGTACTCATTATTGTAAGTTTATGAGAAAGCAGAAATAGATAGATCATTAACAAAATCGAAATAACAAAGATGATCAGAAAATAGCTCCATTCACTGCGACTGAAAATCCTGCCCAGGTTTCCCATAAGCACATTTATAATATTTCCTATTTCCTGCAGATTCAGATACATCAAAAGTGATATTACAGCCGAAAAAAACATACCAACAATAATTCCAGATAGAAGCAGTTTTATGCTGTTGAATTCACCTCCCAAATGTGCCAAACCCCAAACTATGAACATCGTAACAAGTGCACCAGCAAAACCGAAAATTGGCATCAGGATAAATACACCAGTAACAACAGCTAAAATACTGCCGAAAGCTGCTCCGGACGAAATTCCTAAAATATATGGTTCTGCTAAAGGATTATCCAGCATCATCTGGAACGTATGGCCAACTCCTGCCAAAATGAAACCAGTAAGAAAAGTTAACATTATGCGCGGCAGACGTACAGAAAAAATGATATGATCGCTCGGATTTCCAATCTTCAAATAAAACAATATCAGAAAAGCAAAAAGCACCGCAAAGATTAGAATTAACCAGTTATTTTTCTTCATTGAAAACCTTCTGAATCTCTTTGACACCATTTATCATTCGCGGAGAAGCTCGTAATATTAGATTGGGATCAATCTGATTAATATCATAAATTCTATTACTCTTCACCGCATCCAACACTTGCCAACCCTTACGGTTTTTTATATTTTCTGCTGTCATTCCAGGATATGTAAGAATGATAATCTCAGGATTTGCTTCGATCACTTTTTCGGGATTGATACGGCTGTAATCTCGAGGAAGTGTTGGGAAAATATTTTTTCCTCCAGCTAGGTTTATGAGTTGTCCGACAAACGAGCTGTCACTCACACTCATTATCGGATCACCGTAAATCTCTATATAAACTTTGGGATTCTTTTTTAGTTTCGGTATACTTGCAATTTCTGTTTTCAAGCTATCAACTACAAATTCAGCACGCGTTTCTTTTTCGATCAAATTCCCGATTCTAACAATTGAATCCAGCATTTCTGAGATGGAGTGAGAATGGATCTTTTCCGTTGAAATATCTAATTTTTTCAATTCTTCTGCCAAAGCATCCTGCTCCAAACCAGCAGTAAAAACTAGAGAAGGATTAAGGTTAAGAATCTTTTCGAAATCAATTTTGCCAAAATTACCTATGATCTGCTTTTGCTGAAGATAGACTGGATAATCACATTCAGAAGTAATTCCCACAATATTTTCCGCACCTTCGAAAAGACAGATAATCTCTGCCACTTCTGGTGAAGTAACCACATATCGTTTTTCTGAATGAACAGTTTGTTTGGAATTACAACCGAATATAATCGCGATTACAATAACAATCACCAGTTTTTTCTTCAGCATAAAAAAATCCTTTTACTTATTCAGCAGCAAAACGGCTAAAGAAATAAAAGGATACCAACAACTTATATTACGAAATTCTATTGCTCCGGAAATCGTAAAACTAAGCGTTGATGGCAGGTTTCCTGGCTTGCAGATCGAATATTGTTCAAGCCTTCCCATGCAAAAATGCTGCAAAGTGACTGGAACTCGAATATTTAACAATAAACAAACTAGCTCCCCTTTGAAGGGGAGAAAGTTCCGATTCATCGGAACAGAGGGGTTTCGGTAATTTTAATTAACCCCCTTTAATTCCCCCTTAAAAAGGGGGACTAAAGTCCGTTGCTAAAACTTCTGCTTACAGTGGCGGAGACCGCTCCCGATTTTCACGGGATTCCCTCTTCAAATAAATCTCGCACCATCAAGCTGCACTCTATTGGGTTTATTTATTTATTGGATATATTTGTGTCAAGGTGTAAGAAAATTAATCATACTGTGATCAATTATTCTTCAAATGTTGAGCGATAAAATCTTTCATTAAGAAAAGATCTTTGGTGCTAAAACATTTCACATCTGTTTCCGATTTTTTTTCTGTAAGCAAGATAACTGTTTTGCCCAAAACAGCAAAAAGATCGGCAATATCAGTTTTATCAGTAATAAAAAGATCTGCTGAACTGGCTAACAAGAAAAGTTCATAAAGATCCTTTCTTTTTATTGGATCAATATTTATCAGATCTTTTGTATTTATCATTTTATCACTCAGATATAGATTTGCAGAAAAGTTCTGCTTGTACATTTTTATCAAGCCTTCCAGATTCCTGGTGGAATAGTTTTCTGAAATTTCCAGAACAAAATTTGGAAACCGATTTTGAACAAAACGTTGCTTTGTAGCAACAATTTCCTGATTAGAAATCGGCAACTTAAGATTTTGTTTAGTGACTTTAAGACTGTAAAATTCACAAAATCTTTCAAATAGTTCTAATGAATTTTTTGCTGCTGGCAAAAACTGCATATTCGATTCATTATTTATGTCAATTATAGTAGAATCATTACACCTTTTCAGGAAAGAATAAACAGCTCTTTCATCAGCAAAATTCATAATAACAGCTTCATTTATAATTGGTTGTTCTTTATCAAAAACTCTAAATTTAATTTTATTTTCCAATGCAAACCTGGTAAAAAGATTGAAGGCAAACTGATCGATGAAGAAAATAATTTCTTTAAATTCTTTTTGCAATCCAACTACATTATTTAGAATATTGAAATTCTCGAAATGATCTTTGGCCAAAAAAATAACCAGTTTATCCCGATTGCGCATTATCCTACTGAAATTATGAGGTTTCGGCTTTTTATTTTTTCCAAATATTCTACTTAAAAATCCCATTTATCTTCCTTTAATAAGGTAAGGCTACAAATACAGTTGTACCTTCATGTTCTTTACTGTTAATCCAGATCTTTCCATTATGAAGTTCCACGATTAGTTTTACAATGGAAAGTCCCAAACCCAAGCCGCTGGATTTAAATTCCACAAACCCAGATTTGTGCGAGATTATATCACCCAATTCATAAAACTTCTCAAAAATCTTACTCAGTTCATTTTCCGGGATTCCAATTCCGTTATCTTGAATGTAAATTACAACGCTCTCATTTCCTTCCACTTCTTCCTGTTGGAATGCAGAGCTGCGAGCACCCAGAGTTATAGTTCCAAAATCTTTGGTGAAACGCACTGAATTTATCAGAATATGTTTTATCATGCATTTAAACGCTTCCAGATTTAATGAAACTTGAGGAAGGTTTTCCTGAAATTCCATTCGGAAATTCATATGACGTTCAGTAGAGATCTTTTCCATATCGTTGATCATTTCCTGGAAAACTGATTTCAAGGAAACTTTCTGCTTATCGAGTTTATTGGAAAGCTGATATTTATTGAAATTAAGAAGATCATTTACCAAGCTTTTCAATTTGAGGATACTATCTCTTGTTTTAGAAATATTTTCACTTTCAGCTTCCGGCAATTCTTTTACATTTATGTTTTTCAGATAACCTTGAATGGCAGAAATTGGAGTGTTCAGTTCATGAGAAGCAATATTTATAAATTCTTTTTTGATCGTATCAAGTGAACTGATCTCCTGGTTTTTGAACATCAGATTTTCGTATTGCATGGCATTTTTGAAAGCCACAGAGATCTGAATAAGAAGAAGCTTCATGAATTCAGGATTGATCTTCATCGTACCCTTTGAAGAATTAAAATCATCAATATACAAATAACCTTGAATTTCTCCATCTACGATGATCGGCGCACAATATACAGAAAAGGCAGAACCAGTATGATCGATATAACTTTCAAAGATCTTGTTATCCAACACATTCTCGATGAAAACCGGCTGCTTCATCTGCTGAACTTCAATAAGAATGGTTTTACTGATGTATGCATAACTCTTTAGAAGTTGTTTGGAATCATCCAGTGCAACTTTATACACATAATTTTCGTATTTATCTTTTTTTATCAGGAACCCGCGTGAACCACCTGCAAAATCTACTGCGAAGGAAACGATCTCCTGCTCCAGTCTATTCACGTTCAAGATAGAGAAGAAACTACGAGTGATCTGAACAAGTTTGCTCATCAATTCCATATCATTGTTCAGAGCTGCAAATTCATTTATCCGCAGCATGATGGAAGTAAGATGAAGGCGCAGTATCTTTAAAATATTCTTCTCTTCTTCCTGAAATGGAATTTCGCCACTATCCGCCAAGATCAGGCAGCCAACTTCTGCTGTTTTAATCTTGAGAGGGACAAAGATAACATGATTCTGATTTAGCTTGCGCTGCAGGATCGTATTTTTTTCGATACAACTTTTTATGTATCTAAAGTATTTCTTGGAATAAAGCCTGGAAAGTTCAAAATCGGCATTAATGAAAGGTTTCTTTTGATTTTCAAACTCATCTTTTAACACAATAGAATAGAAGGCGGGAGAGAATAATTTTTGGATTGTTTTGTCGATGAGAAATTTCATTCTGGTAAGTTCTCGCAGCTTCAATATATCAAAAAGCTCTTCCTGCCATTTATCGCTGTCGGTACTCATGCGTTTTACTATTTTTGCTGTTCTCAAACCTTTAAAGTTATCCAGATAATATTTCTTTTTCTTGAAAAATTTAGCCTTGTCATAATCCGGCAGACCAACAACAGCTTCTTCCACTTTTTGTTTGAAGAAAGTAAAATACTTCTCAGCTTCTTCTGAGATATTGAGATGCGAATAAATTTGAATTATAAGTTCATAAACTTCAATTTCCAAAAGGAAAAGCCTGTTATCTTTCAAAAAAGGGATAAGTTCCAGAAGTTTTCTTAAAATTGGTCGCAAACTTACAGTTTCATCCAGAAGTTGGATCTTTATCCTGTTTATATCTAAAACTGTATCCCAATAACGAAAATTGTGTTTTGAGCATAAAGATTCAGCTTTTTTACAAAGTTCATACGCTTTGTGATGATCTTCCAAGGCTACATAACATTGCACCATTCGCAGATAATTTATCGTGAGTGCATAATCGCTTTCATTTTCTTTGGAATAGTTGAAAGCTAATTCCAGTTTAGAGAAAGCTTCATCGTATTTATTGGTTTTAAGGCGCAGAAATCCCAGCATCTGATAATAAAATTCTTGCTGCATATTTTCCAGGAATAGCTCTTCATATTTCTGCAATAGATCTTCTATCCTATTATAATCTCCAATTTCATAGAGATAATAAAAATACGTTTTTGTGAGTGGAGTTATTTCGTAGATATTTCCTCTTGTAATGTCTGGTACATTTTCTTTGATAAAATCATAATAATAGGAGAAATTATTTATTTTGCTTTTAGAAATTGCCAAGTTATTAATTATGGAATTCATAAAGGGTTTTGTTTCCAATTCTTTAGTAAGTTTAAGAGCATCATATAGATAAGTTTCAGCTACATTGAATAATCCAAGTTTTATATATGCTTCACCATGGTTCAATAAACCTTGAACGCGAACCCGTTTACACCCTGCCTGGCTGCAAACTCTCAGTGCTTTTCTGAAATATTCGAATGCTTTAGTTGTATCACCTTTTATAAGAGCAATATCACCGATATTGTTATAGCTAATTCCCAGCTTTCTCTTGTAATTAACTTTTTCCCAGATCTTACGAGCTGCTTCAAAATTTTTATCGGCTTCATCCAGGAATTTCTTCTTGTGATAGAGCAGACCTAAAATATTATGCAGATTTCCCAACCTGATAAAATAATTCGGATCATTTTCGGTTTTTATGTTGGGCAGGAAATCTTCGGATACCTGGATTCCTTCATCTAGAGCTCCACTAAAACCAAGATACAAACTTTTGTATGTTATAAATTGCAGCATCAATTCCTGAGATAGTTCATAATTACCCAACTCATCGATGCATTTTTTCATTTCATCCATCTTGCCTTGCAAAAAATAAACATAAGAAAGTTTTAACAGGATATAGATGCGATAATACCCTGTCATAGAAATTTTTAGAGCTTTTTCCAATCTTCTTTGTGCATAAGAATACTTCTCGGCAACATAATAGAAAATTCCGATAATCAGATGCTTTTCAGCAATTTCGGGCATATTCATTACAAGTTTTTTCAGGGAAGCAGAAATATTTTCGATAGTAGTCCATTCTGATTTATCCAGAAGAAGTTTAAGATCTTGTTTCAGTTCGGTGGAACTGATTTCAATTTTTTTTGAAAAATCTAATTCTACGATTTCGCTGATAATATTGAATGCTTCTTCCTGAATACCTTTCTCGGAATAAAGATCAATAAGAAGTAATTTATATTTTCGAACCATGCGGAAATTATTTATACTTTCGGCATGTACAATTACACCTTTTGCAATCGAAATCAAAGAGATATTAACAGAATCAAAGAATTTCAGAACCTGCCGGGAAAGCTCGTTTCTTCGTTTTACTTTGCACTCCGATTTTAAGATCGCACGAATTTCTCGAAAAGTGATATAATAAAATTCATTTTGTTTATAGAGCAGCTCGTTATCCAAAGCTTCTTTCAGGAAGAAAAACAACTCTTTATCATCAATTTTCAAGAGGAACTTTAGAATATCATTTGCTACAGGAATTTCTAACGCAGCAATCTCGGCAAGATACTTTCTGCTGGTTGCTGAAAGCTGATCGACCCTTTTTTCGATCGCTTCATAAATTTCATTTGGTAGTTTATATTTTTCCAGATCTATCTTAAAATTGAAATTTTCTTTATACCAGAATTTCTTTTTATAAGTAAGATCAATCAATATTTTTTCTATGAAAAGAGGGTTTCCAAATGATCTTTCCCAAAGTTTTTCCGCAAATTTTGTGGGAGGTTCTTCTCGTAACAAACGATTTACATAGGTTTTGGTCTCAGCGATATTCAAGGGATCGATCTTTATGCGAACAGAATGGATCAAGCCTTCCAATTTCCGAGGATCATTTGTACTCAAAATTATCAGGATCCTCCGATCGGGAACTTCCCTCGTTATATAATTTACAAATTCAAATACTTCCTTTGGCAGTAATTGAGCAGCTCTGATTATGAAGATAAGAGGTTTAGTTTCGGAAAGATGATAAATAAATTTGGAAGCAGATTGGAAATCAAGTTCCAACTGTTCTTTATTCTGCTCTATTTTAATCGATCTTTCCTCAGATTCGAATAGATATTCTTTAAATTTGTTAGAAATATTTGCCAGATCGGAAGCCAGCTGACTGTCTCGATCTACAGCATTGTAAAATTCTTTTATCAGAGCAAAAAATGGGTCTACTCTTTCGGGACTGCATTCATAATCGAAAATATAATATTTATCAGTGAGAAGATGATAACGGAACAGGGTCAGAACGTTGTTTTTACCCAAACCTTTGCCAGCAGAAAGAGAGATTATTTTTCCATTTCCCCTTTCCATGATGGGAACATAATCCAGAAGCTGATGAGCATAATTTTCTCGAACAATGTAATCACTGAATTGTATCATATTCACGATCGATAAACGACGAGAATAGGGATATTTTTTTACTTGAATTGCATTTACATGCGAAATGATTCCTTCCACATTCTGGAAACGATCCTGCGGATCTTTTTCCAATAATTTCAGGATCAATTGCTCCAATCCTTCAGGAATATCAGGATTTAATTCACGAGGAAATTTAGGAAAAAGATTGTGTTGATCACCAGCCATAATCGCTGAAATCTGCTCTACGGTGTAGGGCAAAGTTCCGGTTGTCATTTTATAGAGTATCGCTCCCAGGGAGTAAAAGTCACTCTGAGTTACAGCGTCTTTTCCCAGATAAACTTCTGGAGCAATGTAAGGCAGCACTTTTCCAACTTTCTGGCTGCCTCGTTCCACATCGATCTTGGTAAATCCATAATCCATAACCTTGAGAACAGGTCGATTGTTTTTGATGCGATAAACCACATTTTCCGGTTTAAGATCGTGATGAATTATATTCTGACTATGCAGAGAACTGAGTGCATAACATATCTGTACGATAATATCATACAACAGATCCAGATTGGTTTTTTTGAATTTGAAGGAAGTGAGGGTTTTTCCTTTGAAGTATTCACTGAGATAATAAACATGCTTTCCAAAATTACCGAAATTGGAAACATGAATAAGATTAGGATGCTGGATCTTGGTAATATGATGCATATTTTCAGCAGAAAATTTTTCATACAAACTTTCCGAATCGAGCATCTGGAATAGTTTGAGTGCATAAATTTCATTATCTCGCAGATCTTCTACTTTATAAACGGTAGCCCAAAGACCGGCACCTAATTTCTTGATAACTTTGTATCTGGAATCTATTATCATTTCATCCTCACTTCATATAAAACAAACACTAAAATTTAATAAGTTACAATAAAGAATCATTAATTTCATTGTCAAGTACAGCAAGCTAATTGTTCGAATAAATTTTTCGTTCGAAACTGAAAAAGCCCTGAAAGATATTTTTTGTATTCAATCTTTCAGGGCAATATTCTGGAATATATTTAACTTAATTTCTTTATAACTTTATCTACAATTTTCTGGAATTCTTTGGCAGAAGCGCTGTCCTTCCAATCTGCCATAAACGATCTACCGCTATCACCAGATTTCACCACGTTCGTATCGATAGGGATTTTCCCTAAAATATCGATGTTGAAATCTTTGGCAGCTTTCTGAACACCTAAACCCTGGAAAATATCAATTTCTTTATTGCAATGCGGACACAAAAATGTACTCATATTTTCGATAATTCCCATTACAGGAACGTTCATTTTCTGTGAAAATTTTATTGTTTTTCTAGCATCCAGAAGTGCAATATCCTGAGGTGTGGAAACGATTAAAGAGCCATCGACATTCTTTAGTGTTTGAACAATGCTGAGCGGTTCATCACCGGTTCCGGGAGGAGAGTCTATAATAAGATAATCCAACTCGGGCCACTGGATATCCTGCAGAAATTGTTTTATCGCTCCAATTTTCAAGGGTCCTCTCCAGATTATCGGTTCATCGGGATTTTCTAATAGAGTTGCAATGGACATCGCCCAAAAGTTTTCTTTTACTTTTATCGGCAAGGGACGATCACCTTTTTCCGGTGGTGTAAGTCTTCTATCTTCGATTCCCAGCATTTTAGCAATCGATGGCCCGTGAATATCAACATCCAGGATTCCTACTTTTTTGCCTTGCATTGCCAAACCATGTGCTACATTTACCGAAACTGTGCTCTTTCCTACTCCACCTTTGCCACTGATTACAATTAGTTTATGTTTGATCTTCTTCAGATTCTCTTCTAATCTCTTTTCAGCCTGCATCATCTTT